>NZ_CP101460.1 GCF_024362525.1 Natrononativus amylolyticus | reverse complement strand
GAGTCGTACTCGATCACGTCGTCTTCCTCGAGCTGGGGGAGGTGCGTTTGCTGGAGTGAGACGTACACGCTCTTGTACAGGTTGTTCGGGACTGAAGAGGTCTCGGCCTCGTTGGCCGCGATCTCCGAGGCGATATCCGAGACGTCGACGCGCTCCTGGTGGGTTGCCAGGAGCTGGACGATCGCCCGCCGCCTGTCGTTACCGAGGATGTGGAAGATTTCGCTTTCCTCGATAGCGTCGGCTCGACTCGTCTGTACGGACATTGGTCACGATCTGCGGAAAACGCACTCTCTGATACGCCGACCACCTACCATCATAATTGTGTGTTCATTCGACAACTACGCTCTTGAACGTACTGCCATGGGTCTCCCGGGATGTTTATAACATTCACGCCGGTATTTTTGCGATGGGATGCTCGAGACGGCCGAGAAACAGTCGGTTTCCGTCGCCGACACGCCGACGGCGCGATCACTCGCCGGGAAGGTGGCCGCCGGATTGCATCTCCCGATACGTCGTACACGCCGGACAACCGTGAACGACATCGCCGTTGTCGCCGAACACGCGTGCGAACTGCTGAGTGACGTGTGTGCCGCAGTTTCGACAGCGGGCGCCCGCTGACGACGATTCCGTGGGATTCCAGTGTACTCGTGTCGATTTCATGGGTCTCGGTGGAGTGTGGATACGCTGTTCGGACCGGAAGCGATTCGGTCGGTTGCACCCGGGGTGACACCGCACTGACTGTCCCCACGTCATCATCGGCTCGAGGGTCCAGCGCTGTTCGTCCGGGCGTCACTGTATCGGCGTCGTCAGACGTGAATAAAGGACGTTGACTGTTCATCCAGCAGGTGGGTTTGCTTCGCTGGTAAATCGAGAGTTTATGGCCGATTACGGCCACGAGAGGCCTTCCCGGCGGTGTTTGTGATTTTGCGACCGAACTCGTCGTCAACGTAACTTCACTCGTATTGCCCGGCTTTTGACAG
This sequence comes from Natrononativus amylolyticus, assembly GCF_024362525.1. Taxonomy (GTDB): domain Archaea; phylum Halobacteriota; class Halobacteria; order Halobacteriales; family Natrialbaceae; genus Natrononativus; species Natrononativus amylolyticus. The sequence goes on along the minus strand of NZ_CP101460.1, from coordinate 239,974 downwards.
CGAACCGTCGGTGTTCACGGAAGCGGCGCTGCGAAACCAGTTATTTCCGACAGGAAATTCAGAATTTCGGAAAGGAAGGGGCTGACTTACTCGAATAAGGTGGATCGTTATAAAATACCATACTCGCTTACCAGTTAGATCGACGGAACGTACCGGCGACGGGCGGGCCTCCATCGACCCCGCCCGACGCCGTCTTCCAACAGCCACCCAACCCGACCCCACCCATGTCAACTCAGGCAACCAACACGCAGATCGAACCGGACGCAACGACCGCAGCCCAGCTCGACGTGCTCGGCGACGAGTGTGCACGCACGATTCTCGTTGCGACGAGCGACGGTCCGAAAACCGCGAAGGAGCTGACCGCGCGAACCGAGTGTTCCTCGGCAACCGTCTACCGCCGGATCAACTGCCTGCTCGAGAGCGAACTGCTCGCCGAGTGCGTGCGGTTCGAACCGGACGGGACCCACACGACGGCCTACGAGTCGACGGTCGATCGGCTCAGTATCCGGATCGGGACCAGCGGAATCGACGTTTCGCTGGCCGGATTCGACGAGCAGGAGTGACGACCGCGCCGGGACGTACGCGTAGCCGTGAAGCGAGTTCTTCCTCGTCGGTCACCGACTCGAGAGAGTCACGGCTCCTGACTGTTTCGTACACGCATTTGTGAGAGAAAGAAGTCGTGAAACGGCTGTATGATGCGGATAACAAATATCCAGTCAGCGGAACGGTCCACGTGATTGAGCAATGCACGATCTGACCGGCTTCCAGCGGGACCTCCTGTACGTTATCGCAGGTGCAGACCGTCCCTCGGGCCAGACCGTTAAAGAAGAGGTCGAACAGTACTACAGCTCGGAGATCAACCACGGGCGGTTGTATCCAAACCTGGACACGCTCGTCAACAAGGAGCTGGTCGAGAAGGGGCAACTCGACAGACGAACCAACTACTACGCGATCACGGACGACGGGCAGCGTCGGATCAGCGATCGGCGCGAGTGGGAAGAGCAGTACGTCGACTTCTGAGTCCGCCGGGGCCGGCTTCGAGGACGCGGTCCGGTCGAACGAGAGCAACAGTAGTCACTGCACGCCCGCTCGCGAACCCCCGTCGTGGAACCCGCGTCTGGGGACCTGCCGTGAGCGGTGTGAGCCGTGTCAGTTGCGACTACAATGCCGAGCGCCGCCGCGGGCGAGAAGCGCCGTCAGGAGCAACGGTAATCTGGTCATAACAAAACCGTAGACGGGAGACTACGTCAACGATTCGAGAATGTCAGAACCACTGTGTGCTGGCGCGGCGCATCGACCTCGAGACCGCCGGCCCACCGCGAGTGATCCATGAGTCTTCGAACCGAGACGCAGACGCGGTTCGGGTACGTTCTCCGGTATCCGACGGACCTGGCCGCCGTCTCCCTCTGTGCGGTCGTTGCGTACCTGCTGGTGACGACGTATCCGGCAGGGAGCACGCTCAGGCTGATCGGTGCGATTCCGCTCGTCGCGTTCCTGCCGGGGTACGCCCTCGTTTCGGTCCTGTTCCCCGCTCGAGCGCGGGGCCCACGACCGAACGCGCGGACGGCGACGGACGCACGCCCCGGCGGGATCGACACCGTCGAGCGGGTGGGTCTCGCGCTCCCCGTCTCGATTACGCTCGTCATCGCGGCGACGATCGTGATCGCGGTGACCGGCTGGGGGCTTATTACGGAGCCCGTCGCCGCCGCTCTCGCAGGCGCCAGCGTGTTGCTGGCACAGTTCGCCGTTATCCGACGGCTGCGCGTGCCGGAGACGGACCGGTACACCCTCTCGGCGGGCGCGGCGGTTCGTCGGGCCTACAGGACCTCGGACGGCTCGATAAACGCCTCCGCGATCGTGCTCACGATCGCCGTCGCCGCCGCCGTGGGCGCGCTGTTGCTGGGCTTTCTCGCACCGCTCTCGGCGGGCGGCTTCACCGAACTCGCCATCTACACCGAAGACGAGAACGGCGACCTCGTCGCCGACGGGTTCCCGAGCGAGATCGAACCCGGCGAGTCGGTCCCGGTGACGATCAGCCTCGAGAACCAGGAGGGTGAGCCGACGAACTACACGATCGTCGTCCAGGAGCAGGTGATCGAAGACGGCGAGGTGGTCGAACGAACCGAACTCCGGGCGATCAACGCCAGCCTCAGCGGCACCGGTCCGGCGACCGCAGAACGGAGCGTGACGCCGACCGCCGACGTCGACGAGACCGTCCGAATCAGCTTCCTGCTGTACTATGACGACGCACCGTCGGAGCCGACGAACGAGAACGCCGCGGAGGACGTCTACTTCTGGGTAACCCCGACCGAGAACCCCGGTGAGGACGGCGAGGACGGCGCCGAGTTCGAGGACAACACCAGCGAGGAGCTGCCGGACAACGCGAGCGAGGAGGCGGACAACGACTCCGCGGCGTTCCCCGACAACGACAGCGACGCGGACAACGACAGCGACGCGGACAACGACAGCGCCGAGGCCGACAACGAGAGCGACGACGTCGAGGAAGACGACGATGACGATGAGAGCGACGATGACGACGAGGGCGACGACGATGATGACGACTCGTTCAGCCTCGAGGACATCTTCGGCGGCAACGACTCCGACTGAGCGGGAGACCTTTTTACTGCCGACCGGCGGACACTCCGCGGTAATGCGACGCGGCGGCGGTTCGTCGAGTAGTCAAAGAACGCTGACACCGCCACGAGAGCGACAGCGGTCGTCGCGAAAGTGTAGTAGTCACCGACCGGCCTCGAGCCGGACCGAAGATCGTCGCCCGCGGGCGGTCGCTGTGTCACTCGTCGGGATCGGCCTCGAGAACGCGGTGAAAACGAGACTCAGCGGCGGGTCAGCGTGACCGGAAAGCGGACGGAACTCCGCGAGAGGTACTGTGCGACCGCGACGGCGAGCACGGAGCCACACAGGGCGAGCGCGACCAGGGGCGCCGACTCGACGGTCAGCGGCGTGACCGCGAGCCAGGAGACGACGAGCGCCAGCCCGGCGGTGAGCGCGAGCGTCGCGTACAGGTAGTGCCACGACCGCTGCCCGTCGGCGTGCCGGTCGAGGTACGGGTCGAACGTCTCCTCCGTCGGCAGCAACTCGATCGAGTGGCCGTCGGCGTCCCACTCGACGATCTCGTGATCCTCGAGCATCGGGAGATGCGTCTGGTACAGGGAGATGTACACGCGGCGGCGTTGGGCCCGCGTCACCTGGTCGGGTGCGGTCTCGTTCTCCCAGGCGGCGACCTGCTCGACCAGCGGGGCGAGATCGCAGGAGCCGTTCTGTCGTTTCAGATACTGAACTGTGTAGCGTCTACGGGCGTTGCTGAACACGTCGAAGAGTTCAGCCTGTGAGAGGTCGGTGTCAGTCATAGCAGCGCTCGATAGGCCGGGAGTGTCTCCGTTCCCGTCGGGACGGGTGGTTTCGGATACCTCACACCATCGTGATGCCACTCTGTGACACTTTACTATCTCGCGGCTACCGCGGAGAAAGCACGTTGTACCCGTCGAGAGCCGTGAGTGACTCGAAATCCGAACTGTTTCGCCGCTGAACAGAGCGCGGGGCCTCGAGGGGTGCGCTCGCGGAGGCCCCGGCGAGAACGCGACCGCGGGCGATCGGACGTCTCCCCCACGGTGTAGTTCGGAACTACTGGACCGTCAGGCCCGGGATAACAAAGCCTCGTTACCGGCTGTATCGAGACGACTGCCCTCACCGGGTATCGACTACCATGACTGCACTGTACACACGTTTCCAGACCAGACGCTCGCCCGACGGACGGGGTGAGACGCGGTGAGCGACGTCGTCTGCGGCGATCGCTGTTCGATCGACGACGGCGCTCGCGTCGGCGTCGGCGAGTTCGACGAACCCGCGCGACTCGGCGACGACGCGACGATCCGCTCGGGATCGGTCATCTACGCCGACGTCACCATCGGCGACGGTTTCACGACCGGTCACGACGCCCTCGTCCGCGAGGGGACGACGATCGGCGACGACGTCCTCGTCGGGACGAAGACGGTGATCGACGGTCGGACGACGATCGGCTCCCACGTCAGCCTCCAGACGGGCGTCTACGTCCCGACGGACACGACGATCGGCTCGAACGTCTTCGTCGGCCCCGGCGCCGTGATGACTAACGACGAGTACCCGATCCGGACCGACAACGGTCTCGAGGGTCCCACGATCGAAGACGGCGTCTCCATCGGTGCGAACGCGACGATCCTCCCCGGCGTCACCGTCGGCGAGGGCGCGTTCGTCGCCGCCGGCGCCGTCGTCACCGAGGACGTCCCCCCGACGACGCTCGCCGTCGGCGCGCCCGCCCACCCGCGAACGCTCCCCGAACCCCTCGAGGGACCGAACCAGCTCGTATGACGGAGATCAGCATCGCCGATCCGGAGATCGGCGCCGAAGCCGTCGACCGGGTGTACGCGGTCCTCGAGAGCGGGCACCTCGCCGACGGGCCGGAGGTCAGGGCCTTCGAAGACGAGTTCGCCGGCTACTGCGGGACGGAGTTCGGCGTGGCGACCTCGAACGGGACGACGGCGCTGCACGCCGCGCTGGTCGCGCTGGGCGTCGGCGAGGGCGACGCGGTGGTCACCTCGCCGTTCTCGTTCGTCGCCAGCGCCAACGCGATCCGTCTGGCCGGCGCCACCCCCGTCTTCGCCGACGTCGACCCCGAGACGTTCGCGCTCGCCCCGGAGCAGGTTCGAACCGTCGTCCGCTCCCGCGAGGACGTCGCGGCGATCATGCCCGTCCACCTCTACGGACTCGCCGCAAACATGCCCGCACTCGCCGAGATCGCCGCCGACCACGACCTCGCGATCCTCGAGGACGCCTGCCAGGCCCACGGGGCCGCAATCGACGGCCAGCGAGTCGGCAGCTTCGGCGACGCCGCCTGCTTCTCGTTTTACCCCACCAAAAACATGACCACCGGCGAAGGCGGCATGATCACCACCGACCGCCGGGACGTCGCCGAGCGGGCGGCCAGCTACATCAACCACGGCCGCGCTGGCGACGGGGGTGGCTACGAGCACGTCGACGTCGGCCACAACCACCGAATGACGAGCGTCGGCGGTGCGATCGGCCGGACCCAGCTCGAGCGCCTGCCCGCGTTCAACGAGGCCCGCCGCGAGAACGCGGCGTTCTACGACGACCACCTCGCGGAGACCCCCGTGGAGACGCCGGTCGTGCCGGAGGGGTACCGCCACGTCTACCACCAGTACACGATCAAAACCGACGACCGCGACGCGCTCCGCGAATCGCTCGCACAGCACGGGATCGGGACGGGCGTCTACTACCCGACGCCGATCCACAGACAGCCCGCCTACGACTCGGTGAGCACGGCCGCGGCGACGTTCCCGCGGGCGGAGCGCGCGGCGGGGACCGTCCTCTCGCTGCCCGTCCACCCGAACCTCTCCGCCGACGACCGACGCGCGGTGGTCGCGGCGGTCGCCGACCACTACGATATTCCATGACCGTCGATACGCCACCCACGACCGAATCGCAGCCCGTCCGCGCCGGCGTCATCGGCGTCGGTGCGATGGGCGAAAACCACGCGCGCGTCTACAGCGAACTCCGGGATGTCGAGCTCGTCGGCGTCACCGACCTCGATACGGAGCTCGCAGAGCGCGTCGCCTACGCCTACGGAACGGCCGCCCTCCCGCTCGAGGACCTGCTCGAGGCGGTCGACGTCGCCACCGTCGCCGTCCCCACGCACGCCCACTACGAGACGGTGTCGACGTGTCTCGACGCCGGCGTCCACGTGCTCGTCGAGAAACCGATCGCCGACACGCTCGAGCGCGGTCGCGCGCTCGCGACCCACGCCGAGGACGCGGGACTCGTCCTCCAGGTCGGTCACATCGAGCGGTTCAACCCGGCCGTCCAGACCGTCGCGGAGCTGATCGACGACCTGGAGGTGATCGCGATCGACGCCGAACGGCTCGGGCCGCCGGTCGACCGAACCGCCATCGACGGCGTCACCGACGACCTGATGATCCACGACGTCGACGTCGTCTCCGCGCTTCTGGGCGCCCAGCCGACCTCGATCGCGGCCGCGGGCACCGACAACGGCCAGTACGCGACGGCGAAGATGCGCTACGACGACGTGATCGTCTCGCTCACCGCGAGTCGGCTCACCCAGAAGAAGATCCGGCGCTTCACCGTCACCGCGACGGAGTGTCTGCTCGAGGTCGACTACCTCGAGCAGTCGGTGCTGATCCACCGCGACTCCTACCCCGAGTACGTGACGGACAACGGCCGGAAGCGCTACCGCCACGAGAGCGTCATCGAGCGCCCGCGGATCGAGAACGGCGAGCCGCTCCGGCGCGAACTCGAGTCGTTCGTCCACGCGGCACGAACGGGCGGACAGCCGGAGGTCACCGCCGAGGACGGTCTCGAGGCGCTCGAGACGATCCAGCGGATCAACCGCCTGGTCCGCAACGAAGAGCCCGAGGTGCACGCCCAATGAGCCGGGGCCAGGTCGACCGACTGTACGGCTCGAGTGCGCCGGCCGAGCGACAGCGAGCGGCGCTGGTCGACGGCTCGATCCCGGTCGCCGTCTACGGGCTCGGGAAGATGGGGCTGCCCCTCGCGGGCGTCTACGCCGAGGTGACCGGCGACGTCACCGGGGTCGACATCGATCCCGCAGTCGTCGGGGCGATCGAAACCGGCGAGAGCCACATCGCCGGCGAACCCGGACTGTCCGAGCTGATCGCCGAGCAGGTTCGCCGCGATCGATTGCGGGCGACGACCGACGGCGCGGCCGCCGCGGCCGACGCGCGCGTCCACGTCATCATCGTGCCGACGCTGGTCGACGACGACTACGAGCCCGACCTCTCGACGATCGAAGCCGTCGTCGACGACATCGCCGTCGGCCTCGCGCCCGGCGACCTGGTGATCGCCGAGTCGACGCTGCCGCCGGGTACCTGCCGGGACGTCATCAAACCGCACCTCGCGGCGAAAAGCGGCCTCGAGCCCGGCGAGTTCGGCGTCGCGTTCTGTCCCGAGCGGACGGCCTCGGGGACGGCGCTGCGGGACATTCGCGGCGAGTACCCAAAGGTCGTCGGCGGCGTCGACGAGGAGAGCACCCGCGCGGCGGCGCTCGTCTACGGCGAGCTCTCGAGCAACGATGTCCACGTCGTCTCCGACGCGACCACCGCCGAGGCGGTCAAGGTGTTCGAGGGCGTCTACCGGGACGTCAACATCGCCCTGGCGAACGAACTCGCCCGGATAACCGACGAACTCGGCATCTCGGTCCGGGAAGCCATCGCGACGGCGAACGACCTGCCGATGTGTCACCTCCACGATCCGGGACCGGGCGTCGGCGGCCACTGCATCCCGAACTACCCGCACTTCCTGCTGTCCCAGACCGCCGATCCGATGTGTCTCACCCGGACCGCCCGGACGATCAACGAGGGGATGCCCGGCTTCACCGTCTCGCGACTCGTGTGCGAACTCGCGAGCGGCGGCGTCGACATCGAGGACGCCTCGGTGCTCGTCTGCGGGTTCACGTACCGACCGGGCGTCGCAGAGACCCGCGCCGCCCCCGCCTTACAGGTCGTCTCCCGCCTTCGCGAGCTGGGCGCGACCGTCTACGGCGTCGACCCGCTCGTCGACCCCGAAGCGTACGGCGCACACGCCCTCGAGATCGACGAACTCGCCTCGCGGCCCCTCGACGCCGCGGTGCTGGTCACCCCCCACGAGGAGTTCGAGCGGATCGACTGGGACGCACTCGAACAGCTCGTCGTCGTCGACGGCAGGGACGCCCTCGACCTCGAGGACAGCCACCACCGCACGTACACGCTCGGCGGATCCCAGAACGACCGGCCCACCCGACTCGAGCGAGTGACCGCGGCCACCGACTACGGCCTCCAGACCCGGCCGAGCAGACCCGACGGCGGCGACGTCGCCCGCGAGTGATTCAGCGGAGGAGCACGAGCGCGACGAGGAGCAACGCGAGTTTGACGGCCGACAGCTCCCTCCCGTAGCCGTCGACGATCGAACGAAACCGTTCCGAGTCGTGTTCGAGCACCGTGAGAATCGAAAACTGAAACAGACAGGCGGCCGCGAGCGGGTTAGTCGGCGCGACCGACAGCGCCACCGCGACCGCGATCGCGGCGACGAGAAGTTCGAGGACGCGGCCGAGGTTCATCACCCAAAACCCCGAATGCCGGCGTATTAGCTCTTTGCCCTCGGTGGCGAGTGAACCGACGCGGCGCTGACGGTGGATCGCTACCAGCAGCGGTCGACGGCGAGCCGGTGCCCGTCACTCGATCGGATACGTTGCGATCTCGTCCGACTCGCAGGTCGGACACCGGACCGTCGTCCCGGAGACCGTCGTTCCGCAGTATCGACACTCGTAGACGACGGTGTCGGCCGACTGTGGCGGCCGCCGTTGTGTCGCCGACTCGGACCGCTCCGTGGCCGTCTCGTCCTCGTGCCACAGACCAGAGAGGAGGTCGGAGATACCCATAGAAGTGAACGGTTACTTGTAGCTGCGTGCGTTTGATAAGTGTTTTTGCGGAGGTAATGTACTATTGGAATGTAAGAACCTCGCCGTTTGCCGAGTGTTCGTCCGTCGAGAACGACGACGGAACCCCACTCATCGTGTTTCCGGGTCGGTATCGGCCGGAACGGGACGGTTAACAAAGCGGCGGGCGGGCGCCACTGCACGCAAGGCCGAGCGATGCACGTTCTCACCCTCACGACGAACGCCGATGCGCCGTTTATGACACAGCAGATGGCCGCCCTCGAGCGCCGCGGCGTCACGTTTTCGACGCTGTCGGTCGCGGGGGAGGTCGACGCCGACACCTCGCGGACGGCGTCGGACTACCTCCGGTTCTTCCCGGACGTCCTGCGCGAGGCGCGCAACGGCTACGACCTGATCCACGCCCACTACGGGCTGACGGCGCCGATGGCGCTGGCTCAGGTGAGGACGCCGGTCGTGCTCTCCCTGTGGGGATCGGACGTTCACGGACCCGTCGAGCGCGTGAGCCGGGTCTGTGCGCCGCTGTGCGACGAGGTCGTCGTCATGTCCGAGGAGATGCGCCGACTCCTCGGACACGACTGTGAGGTGATCCCCGACGGGGTCGACCTCGAGCGGTTCTCGCCACAGCCACAGTCACAGGCTCGCGAGGCGGTCGGCTGGACCGACGACGACTACCACGTCCTGTTTCCGTATGCGCCCGGCAGAGAAGTGAAGAACTACCCGCGGGCGCGTCGAGTGGTCGACGTCGCGGACGGACTCCTCGAGAAACCGGTCACCCTCCAGACGATCTCCGGCGTCGACCACGGGACCGTCGCCGACTACATGAACGCGGCCGACGCCCTGTTGCTCACCTCCCACACCGAGGGGTCGCCCAACTCGGTGAAGGAGGCCCTCGCCTGCAACCTCCCGGTGGTCGCGACCGACGTCGGGGACGTCCGCGAGCGGCTGGCGGGCGTCGAACCGTCGACGGTAGGGCGGACGGACGAAGAGCTGGTCGACGGACTCGTCAACGTTCTGGAGATGGGGCGGCGATCCAACGGCCGCGAGGCCGCCCGGGAGGTCAGCATCGACGCGACGGCCGACGCGATGCTCGAGGTGTACCGGCGGGCCGCCCGGGTGGAGGCGAGGCCGAAACGGTCGGTTTCACCCAGTCACTGAGCGCCGAGTCGGGTCGGCTGCGGCTGACCGCGCGCCGTGTCAGTTACCGTCGGTGGAAAACCGGGTGCAGAAGAGTCGACCAGCGACTGGGGGTTGTAGTTACCGCCTACACGCGAGCGACGGCTCCGTAGGCAGCGCCTGCTCGAGTCAGCGCTGCCTGATGAGCGGGCTCTCGTCGAGGGCTGCGGGCGTCGAGGTCAGACGACCGGCGACGTCGGCCATCGTCTCGACGGTGAGCCCCGTCTCGGCCCGCTGGCGGTCGAGGTACCGCAGGATCGCGCGCATCCGGTCGTCGTCGCGCTCGTTTCGGAGGTTGTTCGGATGCAGCCAGACGTGGAAGACCCCGTCTTCGCGTGCGGCGCGGTCGATCCCGCGGCGAGCCAGCGCGACCATCGGGTCGTCCCACACCGATTCGGCGACCGACCGCGCGGGCCCCTCGAACCCGAACAGGAACAGCGACGCCGGTACGTTCACCAGACCGTGCTCGTCGACGACCGGCTCGACGAGCAGCGAGCGGCTCGTGAACGTCGTCTCGAGCACGCCGCGGAAGCCGTCGGGCGTCGGCGACCGCCCGCGGTAGGCCCGAAACCCCAGGTCGGCCAGCGCCGACAGGTGGCCGACGTCGTTTCGCGGGAAGACGAACGACTCGAGGCGGAGATCCCAGTCGGCGGCGAGCGCGAAACAGCGCTCGAGCTCCGCTCGAGCGAGCTCCGGAGTGGTCTCGGACTGACCGAAGAGCACGTGCGAAAACGAGTGGCTGGCGAGTTCGTGGTCGACGTCGGAGTCGACGATCCCCCTGACGAGGTCGGGGCCGAATCGAAGGTCGGGACGGTCGGCCCACGTCGTCCGCTCGCGTTCGAACCAGCCCTCGGGGGCGGGGTGGTCGGCGTGACGGCCGTCGCACTCCTCGAGCATGAGGTGGCCGACGACGGCCCAGGTGGCCCGGACGTCGAACTCCTCGAAGAGACAGAGGAGCGTCTCCCAGCCGCGGCGACCGCTCTCGACGCGCTCCTCGGGCGGGGACTCGAGGTCGTGAAACCCCCAGCCGAGTTCGGCGTCGAGCGAGATGACGACGCTACCCATCGCTCCCACCACACACCACATGTACCATATCGTGACGGTGTCTCGGAACTGGTTTTGTTATGGGTCGCCTGACCGTGTCGTGGCGTGACACGGCGAGAAGACCTGCGAACGGCGGCGGGTCGGCCGGACCCGCACGTGCGCCCGATTGTCACGGGTTTCGAATCGTTGCGGCCGTGCAACCTCCGTATAACAAAGCCCACATCTCGCCACCACCACGACAGCAGGCGTTCAAGCGCCTCGAATGTAAACTCATGAGCGGATCTATCCATACGTCCGAGCGCGCGTTTGTACTCGGACTCGACGGCGTCCCGTGGTGTCTTATCGAGCGATGGACAGACGAGGGGGAGCTCCCCAACTTCGCCGCGATGCGCGAGGAAGGAGCCGCCGGCACGCTCGAGAGCACTCGACCCGCGACGACGCCGCTGGCGTGGCCGTCGATCGCGACCGGCGTCTGGCCGGACAAACACGGTATCTACGGCTTCCAGAACCTCTCCTCGGAATACTCACACCGGATGTACACGAGCCAGGATCTCAAACAGCCGGCGCTGTGGGAGCAGCTCTCGCCGTCGCTGGTCGGCAACGTCCCGATGACGTATCCGGCGACGGAGATCGACGGGACGCTCGTCACCGGGATGATGACGCCCTCGACCGAACAGGAGTTCACCCACCCCCCGGAGTTCGCCGACGAAATCGCCGACCGCATCCCGGACTACCAGATCAGCCTCAACTACCCCGAGTACGCCGACCGCCTCGAGGAGTTCACCGTCGCCGTCGACGAGATGCTGACGAACCGGCGCGAACTGATGCGTCTGCTCATGGAACAGGACGACTGGCAGCTGTTTTTCTTCGTCTTCACCGCCCCCGACCGGTTCCAGCACCTCGTCTGGGAGATGGATCGCCTGCTCGAACACTACAAGCGCCTCGACGAGATCCTCGGCGAAGTGATGGCCTACACCGACGAGCGCGACGCCGACCTCTACGTCGTCTCCGACCACGGCTTCGGCCCGATCGAGCACCTCGTCTACGTCAATCACTTCCTCGAGCGCGAGGGGTACCTGGTCGAGCGCGAGGACGACGGCACCCGCGGGGCGCTCGCGAGCCTGGGTATCTCGCGGGACCGCGTAACCAGCGCGCTCAATCGAGTCGGCATTACGGAGGAGCTACTGGTGTCTGCGCTGCCGCGGACGCTCGTCGACTCCGTCGCAACGCAGATTCCGGGCGAACACGCCCTCTACGACGTCGACTACGAGCGGACCGTCGCGTTCGTCCACGACGCCGGCAACTGCTACATCAACGACACGGAGCGCTTCGAGAAGGGGATCGTCCCGCGGAGTCAGGTCCCCGAACTCAAAGCAGAACTCGCGGCGCTGTTCGAGTCGATCACCGACGACCAGGGCGAACGGGTCCTCAACGTCTTCGACGGGGACGACCTGTTTCCGACCGACGACGACTCGCCCGATCTGGTCGTCAACGGCCGGGGAGTCTACGAGTCTCGCAACGCGATCACCGACGAGCCGTTCGGCGACACCGGCTCCTACGCCGCGAGCCACCGCTCGGAGGGAATCGTCCTCTGTCGCGGCCCCTCGATCGAGCCGGGAGCGCGCCTTCGGGGCGCGCGCGTCGTCGACGTCGCGCCGACGCTGCTCCACGGGATCGGCGCGGCCGTCCCCTCGAACGTCGACGGTCGCGTCCTGTTCGACGCGTTCCGGACCGACGCCGCCCCGGCGAGAACCAAAGTCGAGCGAGCCGACGTCACCCGCGAGCGCGAGTCCGAGGCCGTCGACGACGACTTCACCGAGGTCGAAGACCGGCTGAAGGGACTCGGCTACATGGAGTAACTTTTTTCCGCGCCCGTGGCTCACTCGAGCGTCCGCGCCGTCACCACCGGCACCGGCGCCGTCCCGACGACGCGCTGTGAGCAGCTGCCGAAGGCGAACCGGTCGAGCCCGGTGCGGCTCTCGGTTCCCATCACCACGAGGTCGACGTCGTGGCCCTCGGCGTAGCCGGTGATCGCCTCGTGGGGCACGCCGTGTTCGATCGATCGGGTCGTCGAAACGTCGCGCCGGGCCGCCCGGTGCTCGACGGTGCTCACCGCCTCCGTCGCCTGCTCTTCGAACGCCTCGAGCACGACCGATAGCTGCGACTGGGTGTCGTCGACGACCGACAGGACGTGAAGGTGCGCCTCGAGCGCCGCCGCCAGCGAGAGCCCCTGCTCGACCGCGGACTCGACGCCCGGACGGCCGTCGGTCGCGATCAGGATCGTCTCGATCGGATCGACGACGGTGCCGACGTGCGCGCTGACGGTCAGCACCGGCGCCGGCGAGTCGCGGACGACGCCGCTCGCGACGCTGCCCGCGATCAACCGCCTGAGCCCCGTCCGACCGTGGGTGCCACAGACGACGAGGTCGATCTCGTGTTCCGCGGCGTAGTCGATGATCTCCCGTCTGGGCGCGCCGCCCCGAACGCTCGCTTCGACCTCGAGGCCGCGGTCGGAGGCCTCCTCGGCCAGCGGCGAGACGATCGACTGGCCGGTAGACCGCCAGTCCTCGTCGACGAGCTGCCAGGAGACGTCCGAAGGAACGTCGGCCGCGTAGAGAGCGTGCACGCGCGAGCCGAGCGCCTCGGCGAGGGAGAGCCCCTGTCGGCACGCGATCGTCGCGAGTTCGCTCCCGTCGGTCGCAACGAGTATGTTCGCGTACATCGCGACACGTACGGCCTCGAGAAGCAAGTAGGTGACACGGGTAGGGGGACCGAACAGTCGTCGATGATTTTATACCCATTTGTCGAGCAGAACGCATATGGATCGTGCACTCGCGGTCGTCGACGGAACGGAATCGAACGGGGACCTGCTCCGAGAGGCGGGCGAACTGGCGGCGGGCGTCGGTGCGTCTGTCGTCGTCCTCTCCGTGATGACACAGGACGGCTACGACGACGAGCTCGAGGCACTGTCGCAGATCGAGAGTATCGAGCGGACGACGTACAACAAGGAGCCGGAACACCTCACCGCGGCCGCCGCCGAGCGGGCGGCGAACCAGCACCTCCCCGACGTCGAGTACGAAACGCGCGGGCTGCTCGTCGAGGACGAGGGGGAGCGGGCCGACGCGATCGTCGACACCGCGGAGGACGCGGGCTGTGACTACGTGTTCCTGGTCGGGAAACGCCGGAGTCCCACCGGAAAGGCGCTGTTCGGCGACACCGCCCAGTCCGTTCTCCTCAACTTCGACGGACGGGTCGTCGTCACGATGGAGTAACGGCCGGCGGTCACTGACGGACGCGCTTGAGTTCCGACTTCGTGCGCGCCCACGCGGGGTACAGCGTGTTGTACACCGCGTTCGGCGTGTGTCGCGCCCCCGTCCGGAGCACCCGATGAGAGAGCGGCGGGCCCGAACCGTCGACGAGGTCCTCGAGGTCGGCCGTCTCGAGCCACGCGAAGAACGTCCGTTCGGCGGGCGACTGCGGCTCGGTCTCGGCGACGCGCTCGCGGATGTCCTCCCACATGTAGAGTTCGTCGTAGCCGAGGACCCACCGACCCCGCTCGAACGACTGACGGAGGTCGTGGTAGTCCTCGTCGGTGAACGGGTAGCCGTGTGCCGGCGGCTCGAGGCCGGCCAAGCGCAGTCCGACGGCGGTCCGATAACACTTCTCGCAGACGCCGCAGTTGCCGTCCATCCGGGCGTTACACGTCTGTAACTGGAGGTTCGGCGCCTCCTCGCGGACGTAGTCGGCGATCAGGTCGATGCGCTCCTGGCGAGTGAGTTCGTAGGCGTCGTGGTGACACCGGGTCGACCCCCAGCGGACGAAGTCGTCGATGTCGGGCCGCGAGCCCCACTCGAGGTCGATCCCCTCCCAGTGGGTCGCGGCAACGTAGAGGTCGTCGATCCCGCGGACGTACGTCAACGGCGCACAGAGGCCGAGCAGCCCGAGTCCGTGGCCGACGGAGCTGTACCAGCCGCCGTCGACGTACCGGCTGTAGTGAGCCAGCAACATCGGGTGGTCGAGAAACGAGAGCATATTCGATTCGAGAAACGCCGTCTCGAGGCCGCGCTCGTCGGCGAACGTCGACACTCGCGTTCTGAGGTCCCCCCACTTCTCGTCGTCGTAGGGCTCGGGCGTGATCGTCCAGCCGCGGATGCTGACCAGCATCGGCTCTGTCTCGCGGTGGGCGACGTACGAGCACGTCGAGTCGACTCCGCCGGTGAACAGCAGGGCGCTGTCCGTTCCGCCCGCATCCGGGCGGCCGACCGCCCCCGCGAGGTCGGGCGTCCGGCGGCTGTACAGGGTGCCGCCCTCGAGGAAGTCGTACATCGAGAGCAGCGAGGCCTTCACGTCCTCGAGTGCGCGCGCGAACGTGGCGTCGACCGAGTCGACGTAGACGTCGGCGCCGTTTGCCCAGGCGACCGGACAGACCTGCGCGAGAACCGGTATCGAGAGCACGCCGTCGGGAACGTCGTCGATCGGAACGTCGTAGTCGGCGATGAACTCGTCGCCGACGAACCGCTCGAGGTCGGGCGTCGATCGGACGGCGCAACGAAGCGTGGTTCCCTCCGTAACCGGAGGGTCGATTGTGATCGAGGACATGTCGTCTGTGGCGTGAGTGTCCGCGAGCGCTGTTTGCTATGCAGGCCGTAGCGACCCGGATGGCACCGCCTACCGCCGGCGAGAGCGGTCTCGAAGACCCGTTGGAAGTCCACGAACGGGGGATCACAACGGGGCCAAGGCGCTGCGGTCCGCCGGCGACGGACCGGGGTCTGCGATCTGCCCCCGCGAGCGGGCACACGCCGAGTCTCGAGGGACACTCCCCGGGGCGAACGGCCAACAGCGCCGACGCCGGCGGGTAGGAGCCGTATAACAAACCTCGCTGTTCGCAATCCTCTCGGCAGTATATGAGCTGTGAGACCGCACCATCCGACGGAGTGAGACGATGAGGCGATCGATCCAGAACCTCGTCCTCGCGGTCGGCTTCTTCGCCGTCGCCGCCGCAATAGCGATCGCGCGGGCCGCGCCCGCGACCGGGTACGAGGGGTCGATCTACGCCGCCACCCCGACGGCGACCTGGGCCGGACTCGCCGTCGGTCTCGGGATCGCCGTCTGTGCGACGGTGGTCTGTCGTCGCCACCAGCAACACCTCGCAATCGGGCTGGGGGCGCTGTCGGTGACCGCGATCGTCAGCCTCCCGGTGATCCGGAACTACCGGTTTCTCGGGCTCGGCGACGGGCTGACGCACCTGGGCTGGGCGCGGGACTTCGTCGCCGGCGACCTGCTGCCCCACCAGCTGTTCTACCCCGGGCTTCACGCCGTCACGTCGGCGCTGCACCTCCTCGGCGGCATCCCGCTCGAGCGCGCGATGCTGATCACCGTCGTCCTCCTGTTCGTCCCGTTCGTGGTGTTCGTCCCGCTGGTGGTCCGCGACGTCACCGGCAACGCGATGGCCGTCGGCTTCGCGGCCGTCGCCTCCTGGTTCGTCCTGCCGATCAACAACGTCGCGACCCACATGGGTCCACACACCAACTCGAACGCGCTGTTTCTCGTTCCGGTGGCGCTGTTCGCGTTCGTCGCCTTCCTCAGACGTCGCGGAGAACTCGAGCGGCTCCCGTTCGGACTCTCGCCGTTCAGCGCCCTGGTGATCGTCGTCGGCGTCGGACTGCTGTTGGTCCACCCACAGCAGATGATCAACGTCGTCGTGGTGATCGGCACGATCGCCGGCGTCCAGTTTCTCGCCAGGCGTCGCTATCCCGATCACCCGATCGTCACCCAACCGACGGTGTACGCCCACACGGCCGTCCTGGGCGGGTTATTCGTCATCTGGGCGCTCAGCAACGAGCGGTTCAGGCGGGCGCTCGCCGGCCTGCTGTACGGCCTGCTCACCCAGGACATCGGCGGCAGCGCCGAGGTCGACCAGCGCGAGGCGTCGCTGACGGCGATCGGCGGGAGTATGACCGAACTGTTCGCGAAAATGTTCCTCGTGGCGGCCGTGATCGGGCTCATCGCCGCGCTGTTCGTCCTGCTCGTCTGGCTGGGGCGAACGAGTCTCGACGCCGAGGCCCGGACGTTCGTCACGTACTTCGCGCTGGCGTTGATCCCACTGGGAGGGATGTTCCTCGTCTACTTCGTCGGTACCCCGACGATGGCGTTCCGCCAGGTCGGGTTCATCTACGTGATGTTGACGATCCTCGGCGGGATCGCGGTCGCCCACGGCATCGGCTGGCTGTCGGGGCCGCTGACGACGCCGGGAGCGACCGCCCTCGCCGCGACGTTCCTCGGGGCCTGTCTCGTGCTCTCGCTGCTGACGGTGTTCGCCTCCCCGATCATCTACAACCCGACCCAGCACGTCAGCGACCAGCAGATGAGCGGCTACGAGTCGGCGATCGAACACCGCAACGACGACCTCCTGATCGCCGGCCTCGGCTACGGCCCAGACCGGTTCGGCCACGCGATCAACGGCGTCGAACCGAGCGAAGAGATCGCCTACGGCGGCGGCGCCGGCGGGGTAGTGCTGGTCGACGAGTTCGAAGCCGGAAACTACAGCGGGGCCTACCACGGGATGGACTACCACTTCACCGTCAGCGCCTACGACACGACTCGAGAATTCGAGGTCTACCAGGAGCTTCACCACTCCGAGGCCGCCCTCGCCGGCCTCGAGGCGGAGCCAGGCGCCAACAAGGTCATCTCGAACGAGGAGTTCCGGATGTACACCGTTTCCGGCGAGTCGTGAACCGGGTTCGAGACCCTTACAGCCCGAAATCAACGCATAACAAAGCCCGACAACTCCCTTCGAACCTGATACGACACATGCCTGCCCTCGACGACGTACGTGTGCTGGATCTGACGAGGGTCCTCGGCGGACCGTACTGTACGATGTTACTCGCAGATCTGGGTGCCGATGTAGTAAAGATCGAGCCGCCGGGCGGGGACTTCGTTCGGGAGACGCCGCCGTTTCACGACGCGGACGACAGCTTCGGCGGCTACTTCCAGAGTATCAACCGCGGCAAGCGAAGCGTCGAGCTCGACTTCAACGACGCCGCCGACCGCCGCGAGTTCCTCGCGCTGGTCGAAGACGCCGACGTGCTCGTCGAGAACTTCCGCGTGGGAACGATGGAGAAGTTCGGCCTCGAGTACGAGCGCCTCGCCGAGATCAACCCGCAGCTGGTGTACGCCTCGATGCGGGGCTTCGGCGACCCGCGGACGGGGGCGAGCCCGAAACAGCACGAGCCCGCGTTCGACCTCGTCGCCCAGGCCCTCGGCGGGGTCATGCACCTCACCGGCCAGGAGGACGGCCCGCCGACGAAGGTCGGCTTCGGCGTCGGCGACATCTTCACCGGCGTGTTACACGCGGTCAACATCCTCGCCGCGTTACACTACCGCGAACGAACCGGCGTCGGTCAGTTCGTCGACACCGCGATGTACGACGCGATGATCAGCCTCGCCGAACGAACCGTCTACCAGTACTCCTACACGGGTGAGGTTCCCCATCGACAGGGCAACTCACACCCGACGCTGTTTCCGTACAACGCCTTCGAGGCCAGAGATGGCTACGTCGTGATCGCCGCGCTGGGGGACAACCACTGGCAGGCGCTCTGTGAGGCGATGGACCGTCCCGACTGGATCGTCGACTACCCGCGGGCCGCAGACCGACTCGAGAACCGCGAGTACCTGCGAGAGGGGATCACGGACTGGGTGAGCGAGCACACCGTCGAAGAACTGCTCGACGTCCTCGAGGAGGGGGTCCCCTGCGGTCCCGTCCAGGACGTCGCCGACGTCTACAACTGCGAACACGCGCGGAGCCGCGAGATGCTCATCGAGGCGACGCTCCCCCGAACCGACGAGACGGTCACCATCGCCGGGACGCCGATCAAGATGGCGAAGACCCCGCCGGATCCCGGCGAACGTGCTCCCCTCCTCGACGAACACCGCGCGGAGATCCTCCGCTGTGACCCGATCGCCGAGCTCGACCGGACGAAAAAACACGAGGCAGACTCGAACCCCGTCGGCGTCTCCGACGGGGGTGCACACGACGACTGACGACCACGATGGCGACAGACCACTCACGGACGACCGACGCGACGACCGCCCCGAGCGAGCGCGCGAGCACAGACCGGACACCGCCGGACCCCTACGAGATTCGGCTGTACGAACCCGCCGACAGGGAGGGGTTTCTCGAACTCTACGATCTCGTGCTGGGCGACCGGGACGACGACTGGTTCCGCTGGAAGTACGAGGAGAACCCGTACGCAGACCACGTACCGATCGTCCTCGCCACCCACGACGACGAGGTTGTCGGAACGAAACCCTGCTTCGCCCTCGAGTTGCGCGTCGGCGACCGGACGGTTCGCGGGTTCCAGCCCGCCGACGTGATGGTCCACCCCGACCACCGCCGGCGCGGGCTGTACTCGCGGACGACCGAGCGGATGAAAGAGTACTACCGCGACCGAGATCCGTCGCTGTTCTTTAACTTCCCGAACCAGGCGACGCTGTCGGGGAGCCTGAAACACGGCTGGCAGATCGTCGAGGAGGTGCCGACCTTCTACCGGATTCAGAACCCCGACGGGCTCGTCGACACCGACGACGGGCGACTGGCGGCGCTCTCGAACGTGGCACAACCGCTCGTTAGTGGGTACTTACGCGCACGAGAAGCCACGGTACGACCGCGATCCGATATCACCGTCGCCCGGTTCGACGACGTTCCCGCCACCGTTCTCGCCGACCTGTACCGGCGTGCGGTGCCGTCGACGCTTCACGCACACCGCGACCGAACGTTCTACGGCTGGCGGTTCGAGAACCCCCGCTGGCAGTACCGAACGTACGTCGCGACGCGGTACGGCGAGCCGATCGCCGCCGTCGTCACCGGGACGACGACCCAGGACGGCTCGGTCGTAACGTCGCTGGCCGACGTCGTCCCGCTCGAGGCGACGCCCGACAGGGACGACGGTCTGCGGTCGATCCTCGCGCGGGTCCTCGAGGACAACCGCGGAGCAGACATCCTGGCTGCGAGCGGACGGACGATTCCGCCGGCGCTGCTCGGCCGGTTCGGCTTTCACTCGGACCAGTCGCTCCCGCTCTCTCGGCTGACGATCCCGACGACGCAGGTGACCTATCCCATCGCGAACGAGGACGGCCACGGGTGGACGATCGCCGGGCGGGCGGTCACCGATCCGGCGAACTGGACGGTCACGTTCGCCGAACAGGACACGTGGTGAGTCTCCCGGCGAACGAGCCGGTAAGCGATGGTAAATCCATTCGTTGTGCAACCATTTCGGCACCTCTCACACCCGTTCGTTCTCGTTCACCCCGACGCAGTCTCCGATAAGCAGTGCTTTTTCGGTCCGACGGCCTGAGGCTCACCGACCGAAGAGAGTGTTGTGTTCGAGGGTGATCCCTCATAGTTCGTGATGGGTTCCGTACTAATCATAGTATAATCTGTAAATTTAACACCGCTTGATAAGGAAAAGTTTATGTGGGCAACACCGGGTTACTCGTAATGCATGGCGCAGAATCCCCGCACTACCGAGGCCACGTCCTCTTCGACCACCGACCGTAACAAGCGGTTAACCCGTCGTTCGTACGTTCGTTCGCTCGCCGCAGTCGCAACCGCGACGATGGCGACCGGCGCGACGACCGCGGTGACGGCTGACGACGGCACCGGTTCGTCCGAGAGCTACGACACGATCGAGGTCTCGGCAGGTGAGGACCGAACCATCACCGTCGAAAGCGGTGAAACGTTCGAGAACGTCCTCATCGACTGTACGGCAGAGGGTGCCCGTGCGACCGTCGCGGCCCACGGCACCGACTGGACGATCCGAAACGTCGCCATCGAGGGACAGTTCGACGTCGGCGCACCGGGCGCCGCGTTCGGCGTCTCCGACACCGGCGGCGGCTCGAGCACCGTCGAGAACGTCTACCTCGCCGACGGTAGCGTCAAAGGCGGCGCCGCAACGGCCGAAACCGGTATCTGGGTCAGTCCCGACCACAGCGGCCACATCGACTTCGAGCGGATCAACGTCCAGGGATTCCCGGACAACGGGATCTAC
Source organism: Natrononativus amylolyticus (assembly GCF_024362525.1). Taxonomy (GTDB): domain Archaea; phylum Halobacteriota; class Halobacteria; order Halobacteriales; family Natrialbaceae; genus Natrononativus; species Natrononativus amylolyticus. The sequence continues at coordinate 219,229 of NZ_CP101460.1, read as the reverse complement.
GCCTCCGCTCCCGGCGGTGCCGGCGGCGGCACCGTCCACATCGACAGCTGTTTCGCCGCGAACTGTTACGTCTCCCACTACCGCATCGGTTCGGCGGGGAGCAAGGTCACGAACTCGAGCGTCCTCCTCGACGACGACGGCTACGACGGCCGGGGCATCTGGGTGTGGGCCCCCGGGACGTGCGAGATCGAGGGCTGCCAGCTCGAGATGAACGGCCAGCACTACGCGATCTCCGCGGGTGCGAACGGTAACGGAACGACGGCGGAAGTCACGGAAACCGACTACGACACGGGCTTTCACAGCGGCATCAAAGAGCGCGACGGCTCGAACGTCGAGCTCGCGAGCGATGTCGGAACCGACCCCGAGGCGTTCGTCCCCAGTGGGGTGCCGACGACGCCCGAAGACGCAGCCTCGGGTAACTAACTGAGCCCACTCGCCGCCCACCCTCTCCCCCTGTCACGACCCGCTGACGATTCTGGTCCCACGGGTGCTGTGGTCCAGTCGAACGGGTGTGACGTCCGTTTTTTCGAGGTCCGCCGTCGACGTCCACGAGCGGTGCCGACGGCCCGTAACAGTGAACCGCAACACTCTCAGGAGCGTTGATACGAACGCGCGCGAGCCCTCGAGGAGTCCATGATCGCACGATAGACTGTTCGTGTGGGAGTTTCCGAGACGATCGAAACCCACGATAGCGCCCGTTCCACCGCTCGAGTCGGCAGATTCCCGTACCCCTCACGTAAAAAGATCGGTGAACGAACAGGTAGGTGAGTCGAGCCGTCAGATCGTGTTACCAGTGCGTTATTTTTCGGTGGAACGAACTGCAACAGTCCGGGAACGGAGTACGTTCGCCGTTCGCATACGTCCGCTCTACCGTCCCGATTCGGGAGTCTGAAACGGTAATTCGGGATTACACCGGGGAAATTCGGCCGGAATCCGTATAAGAATTCGTGAATCAATCTTCATGATTGCGTGAACGGACAGGAAGATACGTATGAATGTGTGTAAATTTAACCCATGAATAGTGAGAAAGGTTTATGGCGGTATCGGGATCTTACCCGAATGCATGGCACGCGAACCTTCGGTACAGAAGGACGAGAGAGGAGCCGATACAGACGACGAAACCGCCGAATTCCGCGGTAATGATGGATTACTTCACCGGCGATCCTACCTGAAGATCGCCGGCGTGGCGACGGCGGGTGCGCTCGGAACTGCGGCGGCGGGAACCGCAGCCGCAGCCGAGTACGACGTCATCGAAGTCGACCCCGGCGAACGGCGCGTCATCAACGTCGGAGACGGCGAAACGTTCGAGAACGCGCTCATCGACGTCACTGCAAACGGCGCCGACGTCACGATCGCCGCTCACGGAACGAACTGGGCCGTCCGAAACGTCGGCATCAGGGGGCGAGTCCCCGGCAACGAGGCGGTGTTCGGCGTCTCCGACACCGGCGGCGGCTCGAGTGCGATCGAGAACGTTTACATCGGCGACGGCGCGGAGGACGGCCACCGGATGGGGCTCGGCATCTGGGTCAGCCCCGAGCACAGCGGCCACATCGACATCTCGCGCGTGAACATCCAGGAGATGGGCGACAACTCGTTTTACTGTTCGGCGCCCGGCGGCGCCGGCGGCGGCACCGTCCACATCGACCGCTGTTACTCGGCGAACTCCTGGGTTTCGCACTTCCGCCTGTCCGAGGGGGCGGTCACCAACTCCACCGCCGTGAACGACGAGCGCCGCGACGACGGCCGCGGCGTCTGGGCGTGGGGCCCCGGTCCGATCGAAGTGCGCAACTGTAACCTCGACATGAACGGCCGCCACTACTCGATCGTGGCCGGCGCGAACAACCGGGGGACGACCGTCAACGTCACCGACACCCAGTACGACACGGGATTCAACGGCGGCACTCGAGCCACCGACGGCAGCGACATCAACCTCGGCGACGGCAACGGAACGTCCCCCGAGGACGTCGTTCCCGAGGGCTGCCCGACGAGCCCCGAAGCGGCCGCCTCGGGCGAGGGCGCAAGCGGCGATGCGGAGCCGGCCGCCGAACCCGACGAATCCGAGGCCGACGACGAGGAGAGCGACCTCGAGAACGTCCTCCTGTTCGAGGGCAACGACGAGGCGGTCAGTCGCTACGAGTTCGTCGTCGACGGCACCGTCGAGGCGTCGACCGACGAGGGCGCGACCGTCGACGACGAGACGGCCGTCGAGGACGGCCACGCCCGCGGCGTCGTCGCCAACTGGCGGGACGCCTTCCGGTTCGACGGCTCCCTGGAGCAGCTCACCGTCGACGGCCCCGCGACGGTCTCGCTCAACGGCGAGGACGTCGACCCCGCCGACTACGGTGCGGCGCTGCCGAACGTCCTCGAAATCGAGGGCGAGGGCACGCCCGCGAGCTTCGAGGCGACCGTCGACGGCACGCTCGAGGTCGACACCGAGGAGGCCGACAGCGAGCCGACGGTCGTCTCCGGTACCACCGTCGAGGGGTCGGTTACGGACGACGTCCAGCGGATCCTCTTTTCGGGCTCGCTGACCGACGTCACCTTCACCGACGGCTCGGCGATCGTTCGCGTCAACGGCGACGTCGTCGATCCGGACGAGTACGGCGACCAGGAGCTGCTGCCACACGCCCTCGTCGTCGACGGTACCGGCGCTGACGGGCCGAGCACGTACTCGTTCTGCGTCAGCGGCGACGTCGTCAAGTCGACCTACCGCGACGCGAGCATCGACACCGAGGACGCTATCGACGGGCGGTTCGTCCGCGGCATCGTCTCGAACTGGCGGGACGCCTACTGGTTCTCCGGCGAACTCGAGGACGTGACGCTGGTCGGCGACGCCGACGTCGACGTCGAGTACAACGTCCGCTCGCAGTAGCCGGACGGCGACTCTCGATCCGGTCGAGGTCGTTACTCGCGGGTCGACGGCCCGAAGAAGGTGGCTCCCGTGACGGAAACAGAAAGCTGGCACGCGAACTGTTCCGGTACGTGATCGGTGATCGTCGGGAGCCGAGCGGAACTACGGGTCCGACCGGCAAAAGTCCTTCTCGTTACTCGATTCGCGAGAGCTTTCCGTCGACGACCTGCTGGAGGCGGTGGTTGACGACGACGTGGACGATCGAGACGGCGAGGAAGGCCGCGACGACGACGGCGGAGACCGCGCCCAGCGGCACCGACGCAAGCGGCGGCACGCCGAGCAGCGCCGCGCCGACGACGAGCGCACCGACCACGCTCAGCGCGGCGTACCAGCGGTCCCAGCGGTCCTGGCGGTGGGTATCCGTATCGAGATACATCATCAGGAGGTCCGCGTTGTCAGCGAGGGTGATCAGGCCGCGGTCCTGATCGTACTCGACGATACCGGCGTCGTCCATCTTCGGGAGATGGGTCTGGTAAAGGGCGACGTAGACGCGCTTTCGCTGGTCCGAGTTCAGGGCGTTGACGTCCGTGTCGTTCTCCCAGGCCGCGATCTGCTCGGCGAGTTCGCCGAGCGTGACCGTTTCCTCGGCCTCGAGCAGATACTGCAGAACCTCGCGGCGGCGCCGGTTTTTCAGGAGTTCGAAGATGACGTCCTTCGAGAGGCGTTCGGAGTCAGACGACTCCGTGACGGACGTGATCTCCTCGGGGAGCGAGGTGTCGATCGACGACATTACACTCGGCCCCCTCTCTCGGCGGACGGGGTACGATCCCGGAATACTCGAACGCCACTCCCGCGCGAGAGCGACGATAGCTGTCGCTGTACCGATGAACGGCAGGTCGACATCATTGACACACCAACTTGTACGGCAACGGTGAGAGTCTTAAACACGACTACGTTTCGCACCCGCTGCAAAGATCGTACGGACCCGCTTCTATCGGGACGGCGACCGGGGCGGGTCGGACCGACCCCGCGACGGCGAGTCGGACGCCGACCGGCGCTCGGGTATTCCCCGGTTTCGGTCGCGTACGACCCGCATACGGGACCGGCGAGCGGCGCGTATCGCGCTGACAGGCGCTGTGGGCGATCGAGGGGAGACACGGCAGATACCGAGTTATTCGGGACAGCTACCGTAAAGTCAGCAGACGGTTCCCGATCGAAAGGCGGGTTTACGCGGTGAAGGAACGGTTACCGACGTCGGTGAGCGGGCAGCCCCGCCCAGAGGCACAAGATAAGGAGTCTCGAGACGCCCGTCGGCCGAGAACGGACCACAAGCTCCGGCCGGACGGACGGACGACGCTCCACGGGGGTCGGTGTCCGGAGCCGGCCGAACGGGGCGCGAACGGCCGCCTCGAGAGCGAACGAGTAAGAGCATATTTCCACCGAAACCATGTGATCCCCTTACAGTGTCGGGCAGGCACCGAGAGACACACTGATGACGCGGTCCATCACCGATCACGCCAGAAGCGACTCGCAGGCGACCGAGAGCGGTCGGTGTCCCGACTGCGAGACCGACACGATCGTCCAGGACCCGGACCGCGGCGAACGGGTCTGTCGAGAGTGTGGCCTCGTTCTGAGCGAGGACCCGATCGACTACGGCCCGGAATGGCGTGCCTTCAACGCCGAGGAGCACGACCAGCTCTCGCGCGTGGGCGCGCCCCTCACCCAGTCGATGCACGATCGCGGCCTGACCACGACGATCGACTGGCGAAACCGCGACGCCAACGGCCACTCGATGTCGGCCGACAAGCACGGCCAGCTCCACCGACTCCGCGTCTGGCAGGAGCGGATTCGGACGAAGAACGCGGGCGAACGAAACCTCAAGTACGCCCTCTCGGAGATCGACCGGATGGTCAGCGCGCTGGGCGTCCCGACCCCCGTCAAGGAGACGGCGAGCGTCATCTACCGGCAGGCGCTCGAGCGAGACCTCATCCGCGGGCGCTCGATCGAGGGCGTCGCGACGAGTTCGCTGTACACCGCCTGCAGAAAGGAGGGCATTCCGCGCAGTCTCGAGGAGGTTACCGCCGTCTCCCGGGTCGACCAGCGGGAGATCGGGCGCACCTACCGGTACATCGCCGACGAACTCGACATCAACTTAGAGCCGACGAACCCCAGGCAGTTCGTCCCCCGCTTCTGCTCGGAGCTCGACGTGGGCAAGGAGGTCGAGGCGAAGGCGATCGAGATCATCGACCAGACGACCGAACAGGGGTTACACTCGGGCAAGTCGCCGACCGGCTACGCGGCCGCGGCGATCTACGCCGCCGGCTTGCTCTGTGAGGAGACGATCCCACAGCGGGCCGTCGCCGACACCGCCCAGACGACGGTCGTCACTGTTCGAAACCGGTACCGGGAACAGCTCGAGGCCATCGATCAGGTTCCGGCTACATGATCGAGCGCTCGTTCGACTCGTAGACGTCCTCGTTGAGCAGGGCGTGGAGGTTACTGTAGGGGACGAACGCGATGAACTCGTCGGCGTCGTTGTACAGCTCGAGACCCTCCTCCTCGTGCTCGTAGCGGTCGCAGACGATCTGTCCCTCTGGCAGGATCGCACGGAACATAGGGGAATAGACGGGAGCCAGCCGCATATAGTGTCGGGCCGGCCCGGGGCGACCGGCGCGGTGAGCGTTCCGGCGATTTGCTGGACTGTTCTCTCAACACAATAATTATACAGACAGATAGCCAAGGGACACATGCGCATCAACACCACCACCTACCGAATGCGCCGGCCGCGTCCGTGCGGCCGTTATCCTCTCGAACGCGCTCGCCGGGTAGCCGTCGGCTCCGGCGTCGGGGAGCGAAATCAGTTTACGTACGACGGCAGTACGACGACCAGTGACCGACGACCCAGCCGAGGCGAACGACGAGCGAGACCGGCCGCCGGAACCGGCGCAGTCGGCCGGCGACGCCGACGGCGGGGTGGCCGGTTCGGACGAGAGTGACGGCGAGGAGCCTTGGCTCTCGCTCGCGGCGTTTCACGACGTCTGCCAGCGCGAGGGGCGGCCGGTCGTCACCGCCGCCAGCGTCGCCAGAGCGCTCGAGCGCTCCCAGCACGAGGCCCACGAGGCCCTCGAGTCCCTCGCAGAAACCGGCGACCTCGAGCGGCTGTCGGTGTCGACCGATCCGGTTGTCTGGTACCCGAGCGAACTCGAGGACCTCACCGACCGCGAGCGGGTCCTCGTCTTCCCGAAGCGCCGGGAGATCGTCGTCGACCGACCCGACCAGTTCACTCGAGCGCAGCTCTCGCAGTTCGCCCACCTGGCGGATACCAACGGTGAGGCTGGGTACCGCTACGTCGTCCGCCCGGAGGACGTCTGGCAGGCTCCCCACGACTCCTTCGACGCGCTCGCGCGCACGATGCGCCAGGCGCTCGGCCAGCGGTCCGAGGCGCTCGAGGAGTGGGTCGAGAGCCAGTGGGACCGCGCCCGCCAGTTCCGGCTCGTCACCCACCCGGAGGGGTACACGGTGCTCGAGGCCCGGAGCGCGGAGGTGATGGGCAACGTCGCCCGCCAGAAGCTAGACGAAGAACACGTCCACGCGCCGATCTCCGAAACCGAAGACTGGGTCCGGGAGGGCTCGGAGGCGGCGATCAAGCGGATCCTGTACGAGGCGGGGTATCCGGTAAGAGACGACCGCGACTTAGCGCGCGGGGAGGCGCTCTCGCTCGAGTTGCGGGTGGGCCTGCGCGAGTACCAGCGAACCTGGGTCGACCGCTTCGCAGAGCAGGGCGAGGGGGTGTTCGTCGGCCCGCCCGGCAGCGGAAAGACGATCGCCGCGATGGGCGCGATGGCCCACGTGGGCGGCGAAACCCTGGTGTTGGTCCCCAGTCGCGACCTCGCCCGCCAGTGGGCCGACGCGCTCGCCGAACACACCACGCTCGAGCGCGAGCAAATCGGCCAGTACCACGGCGGGCGCAAGGAGATCCGGCCGGTGACGATCGCCACCTACCAGATCGCCGGGATGGATCGCCACCGCTCGCTGTTCGACGACCGCGAGTGGGGGCTCGTGATCTTCGACGAATGCCAGCACGTCCCCAGCGACATCTACCGGCGAAGCACTCACCTCCAGTCCCGCCACCGGCTGGGACTCAGCGCCAGCCCGATCCGCGAGGACGACCGCCAGGCGGAGATCTTTACCCTCGTCGGCCCGCCGATCGGCACCGACTGGGAGGCGCTGTTCGACGCGGGGTTCGTCGCCGAGCCCGAACTCGAGATCCGGTACGTGCCGTGGGGAGACGAGGAGAGCCGAAACGCCTACGGCTCCGCCGAGGGCCGCGAGAAGTACCGGATCGCCGCCGAAAACCCCGGGAAAATCGAGGAGGTTCGGTACCTGCTGTCGGCCCACCCCGACGCGACGGCGCTGGTGTTCGTCGACTACTTAGAGCAGGGCCGGGAGCTCGCCGCCGCCCTCGACGTCCCCTTCCTCAGCGGCGAGACGCCCCACCACGAGCGCCGCCGGCTGCTCGAGGAGCTCCGGCGGGGCGAGCGCGACCTGCTCGTCATCTCGCGGGTGGGCGACGAGGGGATCGACCTACCGGCGGTGGACCTCGCGGTCGTCGCGTCGGGGCTCGGCGGCTCCCGTCGGCAAGGAACCCAGCGCGCCGGGCGAACGATGCGGCCCGTCGGGGGCGCGCTCGTCTACGTGCTCGCGACCCGCGGCTCTCGAGAGGAGGAGTTCGCCCGCAGACAGCTCCAGCACCTCGGCCGCAAGGGGATGACGGTGCGCGAGCGGACCGTCGAGCGCGACGAGTAGCCGACCGCGCCGGTCCCGCACGGTCGGCCGAGAGGGAAAACTATACTCCGCCTCACTGTCAACTACCGAAGTATGACAACTGTCGATGACCGACCGCTGAAACTCGGTGTCGCCATCGGGTTCGCACTGGTCCTCCTGGGCGTCGGAGCCTACGTGCTGACCGACTTCGCCAGCATAACCGCGCTCATCCCCGCCTTCTTCGGCATCCTCTGTGTCGGGCTGGGACAGCTCGGGCTCAACACCGACCGCGACCGGATCGCCGTCTACGGCCTCGGTCTGCTCGCGGTGCTCGGTATCGGCGGTAGCGCCCGCGCCGTCGGCGACATCGTCGCGCTCGTCTCCGGCGAGAGCGTCGACAGCGCGGTCGCCGTCGCCGCCCAGGGCGGGATGATCGCGCTCTGTCTCGTCCTGCTGGCCGGCGTCGCGGTGGCGCTGCTCGGGCAGCGATAACCGGTGTTCCCGGCGTCCCGGCGTGACCTGGCGGGCATCGGCTACTCGAGGGTCGCCCGAAGCAGCGGCCCGTCGTCGCCGACCTCGAGGATTTCGACGTCGGTGACGCCCACGCCGGCCTCGAGTTCGCGTCTCGCGAGGGCGACGTCTTCGCCGCGGTCGCCGACGGCGATCGTGACGCGCGCACGGAGGTCGACGGTGGTCTCGTTCAGCGCCGGCGCGAGCCCGCGGACGTCGGGATCGGTGACCGTTTCGACGGCGGGGGTTCGCTCGAGGGTTCGGACTGCGCCGTCGACGAGGCTACCGCTCGCGTTGAGCGGGACGCGGACGGTTAGCGTCGCCACGACGGTGATCGGTTGGTGATCCATAACGCCTCCGCCGAGAGTCGAACTCGGGCAGCGGGCGCGAGCCCGCGTGTGCCTGTCACACGGAGGGGACGAGGCCCTGGCTGACCGAACGAGAACGCGACGAAACTGCACGTCCAGCGGAGGGACGACCGTCCGGCCAGAGAAGGGGCCTACGCGGCGCGGACGGAGTCGAGGCCGATCCCACGCGCGGGGATCGAGCGAAGCGACCGGCGGACGACCCGTCCACGACGTCCGGCGCCACGATACCCGTGGCGTCCGGAACTCGGCGACCGATTCCCGACGGTGGTGGACGTCGGGTGAACGGTCGGACGCGGTGTGGACGGGGTCATATCGGTCGTGATCGCGACAGTGCGCGATTCGGTACACTGTACATTCGGGTGACAGTACATAACCGTTCCCCCACTGTGTCACACGCTAACTCCCGTCTGAAAAGGACGCGGGCGAACCGCGTCCCCAATGAGCACAGAGACCACCCAGCGCGACCAACGCAGCGTGGTCCGGCCTGTGGGAACAGGCAGTTCCCTACTGATTGTTCAAAATACAAGAGTGTTGTGGCGATTCTCACTCGCCGCACGACTCCGTGCGCGCGTCCAGAACGGCGTCGATCAGTTCGTCGGTGTCGGCCGCCGCCAGCCGAAACACCGCATCGTAGAATTCCCGGCCGGTGAGGTCTCGGACGTCGTGTTCGGTCCGAAGCTTCGCATCGACCAGCGCACGGGCGTCCTCGAGTTCGTCGACCGAGTCCGGGCGGACGTACACCGTCTTCTTCGTCGTCTCGTCGAACGAGAACGCCGCCGGGTCGTCGTCCTCGGCCGGCTCGGTGGTTTCGTCCTCGAAGGTCACCTCGTCGCCGGTCGAGGCCCCGTCCTCGTCGACCGCCTCGCCCAGCCCCGCAAAGCGGTTGTCCTCAGGCATCGGCGACACCTCCGCGCTCGACGATCGCCGCCAGTTCGTCCAGGCGCTCGAGCATGTCGCTCTCCGGGTCGTGCTCGGCGAGGGGCACCCCTTCCCGCCACGCCCGCCGGAACGCGATGCGCTCGCGCAGCCCGGGCCCCGGCGAGCCCGGGTCGTCGAAGTGCGCCGCACGCGCGAATTCGGGCAGATACTGACCGAACTCGGAGCGCTCGAGGTCGCCGATGATGCGCTTTTCCTCGTTGTCACCCGCCAGCGAGTTCGGGACGATCGCCAGAATGTCGAGGTCGATCTCCTTGCGAATCGGCTGGATCTGCTGGGTGTACATCCGCTCGAAGCCGCTGACGCTGGGTTCGCTCATCCGCAGGGGCACGATGACGTTCTGCGTCGAGATGAGCGAGGCGTCGGCGAGCGGGCCGAGGTTCGGCGGCGAGTCGACGACGACGTAGTCGTAGCCGTCCTCGAGCATCGGGTCGACGACCTCGTTTCGGATCCAGAGCTCGCCAAAGGTGGCGCTCCGGATACTGTTCTCGACGCTATCTAAGTCCTCGTTCGACGGCAGGACGTCGAACGAGCCCGCCGACCGGATGATATCTCGTGGCTCGGTGTCGGAGCTGTCGTCGAGAACGTCGCCCAGGTGGCGGTCGCTCGAGTACGCCTCGGCGAGGCCGACCCCCTCGGTCGCGTTGCCTTGCTGGTCGAGGTCGACGAGCAGCACGTCGTTCGAGCGGTTAGCGAGCCGTTCTGCCAGGTTGATCGCGATCGTCGTCTTGCCGACGCCGCCCTTCTGGAGGGCGACGCTGACGGCGCGTGGTGAAGTCATTCGTTGGGACACCTCGGTCGCCAGCCCCGCCAAAACGGTCCGGCCCGTTTCGACGGTTCAGAACGTTTACAATGTGTACACTGTGTAGACTGTGGAAACAGCCGGGACGGCGAAGACCGTCCGCTGGAACGGCGCTCGAGTCGGCGTTCACTCGTACAAATCCTCGAGAGCCGTGTAGACTGCCCACACTGTGCAGGCCGTGTGAACGATCCGCGCAGATTCCGCAGTTCGGACCGTCGGCACCGCTCGAGCGTCGTGGGCCGTTCACACAGTCGATACCGTGGAAACCGTGTAGACATTCTTCGAATTCCCCGGCCGGCGAATACCACGCGAACCGACCAGTCGAAAACCCTTAACCTTAGCGGAAACGGTGTCGACCGTTCGAGAGGTCGACGCCGTTCAGAATGTTCAGACACTATACACTGTTTAGGAAGTGTAGAATTCTCGCTCTATCCGGGAAAACCGAATAGGTCGAAAAACACCTCGAGGAGAGTACTAACATCGAACTGTGCAGAAGGTGTACACTTCTTAGCGAGGTCGCGGGACGGAGCGAAAGAATCCGCGAGGACGGCGAGTTGAAATGCGAGCATCTCGAGCAGTCTAAGCCGTTCAAACAGTGTACACGGTGTACGATGCCCGAGCGGTTCGGACGGTCGAAGCCAATCGCTGTTCGCGTGGACCGGGTGGACGGGTCGAGCGCAGGAACGCTCTAGTGAGGCCAATATTCAAGGTACAGTATCAGAAGAGTACTGATAGAATGAACGTGTGCGTGATCGGGGTGGGTCGATGAGCGAGCGACGGGAAATCACCGTCGGCGAGGCGAACGACGGCGACGAGGTGCAGTTGCCGGTCGTGGAACTGCTGACCGGCCGCGGGTTCGTCACCGGCAAATCGGGGTCGGGGAAGTCGAACACGGCGTCGGTGATCGCAGAAGAACTGCTCGAGTCGGGCTACCCGCTGCTGGTCGTCGACACCGACGGGGAGTACTACGGGCTGAAAGAGGAGTACGAGATGCTCCACGCGGGCGCCGACGAGGAGTGTGACATCCAGATCGGTCCCGAACACGCCGAACAGATGGCGTCGCTCGCACTCGAGGAGAACGTCCCCGTCATCCTCGACGTCTCGGGCTACCTCGACGAGGAGGTCGCAGACGAGTTGCTCCGGGAGACGGCGCGCCAGCTGTTCGTCAAAGAAAAGAAGCTCAAGAAGCCGTTCCTGCTGGTCGTCGAGGAGGTCCACGAGTACATCCCGGAGGGCGGCGGTCTCGGCGAGACGGGGAAGCTGCTGATCAAGATCGGCAAGCGCGGGCGCAAACACGGGCTCGGGATTCTCGGGATCAGCCAGCGACCCGCCGACGTCAAGAAGGACTTCATCACGCAGGCGAACTGGCTCGTCTGGCACCGGCTCACCTGGGAGAACGACACCAACGTCGTCGGCCGGATCATCGACACCGAGTACGCCGAACTCGTCTCCGACCTCGACGACGGCCAGGCGTACGTCCAGACCGACTGGACCGACGTCGACGTCCGGAAGGTCCAGTTCCGGCGCAAGCGCACCTTCGACGCCGGGGCGACCCCCGGCCTCGACGACTTCGAGCGGCCGGACCTCAAGTCGGTGTCTGACGCACTGGTCGGCGACCTCGAGAAGATCAGCGAGCGGACCCAACAGGAGGAGAGCCGCGTCGAAGAACTCGAGCGAAAGCTCGAGAACCGGGAGAAGCGAATCGAGTCGCTGGAGGACGAACTCTCTTCGGCGCGGGACATCTCGAACGCGGCGACCCAGCTCGCAGACGCCCTCAGCAACCCCGAGTCGATACAGACCCAGCTTCCGGAGACGGGCGAGGAGGTCCGCCGGCTCCACGACGAACTGGTCGAACTCGAGGAGCGACGCGACGAACTCAGCGACGAACGACGGCGCCTCGCCGACGAACTCGAGGCCCGGGGGGAGCGAGTCGACTCCCTCGAGACGGAGAACGACCGCCTCCGGAGCCGGATTCGAGAGCTCGAACACCGACTCGAGCGGCTGCGGTCGGCGCGCGCGGACGCGGAAAGCGGCGAGCGGATCATCCAGGGAGACGGCACCGCAATCGAGTTCGGCTACACGAGCGTGGCGGACGAGGAGGCGGAGGAGCTCGTCGTCGACGAAGAGCGACAGCTCGAGGAGCTGCTCGAGTTGCCGGCCGTCCGCGATCGGATTTCCCACGCGTGCGAGAACTCGAGGTGTACCGAACGGACCGCTCGAACCGTCGTCACGGAACTGATTCGATCGGGGCCGCTCGAGACGACTGCGGTCGCCGCGCGGGTCGATCGCTCGGCCGTCGCCGTCCAGAGCCTGCTCTCCGAGCTGCGAACCAGGGGAATTCTCGATCGAACCGACGAGCACGCCTACCGGGTAGACGACGACGTGCTCGCGATGCTGGCGACGGCCGACGCCGATTGAGACGGGCTGCTGTTCCGATGGAGCGGCACAACCGCAGGACGGTTCGCCGGTGCCCGGAACCGGTTTAGTGGTCCGTACGAGAGGGGTCAGCGGTCGAGCCGGCGTCCGACGGCCTCGATGTCGTCGGTCACGATGTGCTGGTGGACGGGGAGAACGACGACCGCCGCCGAGAGCGCGGCGGCCGTCTCGAGTGCGGGGTCCTCGAGGACGGTCTCCGAGAGCCGCGGCCAGGTGTGAGCGCCGTCGACGCCACAGCGGGCGAGCTCCGTGAGCAGTCGGTCGGGGTCGTCGGCGCGAACCGGGAACACCTGCGGACAGATTCCGGCCGGCAGCTCCGGGTAGAGTATCTCGACGTCCCCTCGAGGTTCGAAGAGCCGCCGCCAGCAGCGGTAGTTGCGACGGCGAGCCGCCCGAATCGCCTCCGGATCCGCGTCGGCGACGACGTGGGCGGCGAGTTTCGACATCGGCGCCTTCGCCGCCTCGTAGCGGGCGAACGGTTCCGACGCCGCCCGCACCGAGCCGTTCGTGGAGACGAACGCGTCGACCGACTGTTTGACGACCGTATTCGTACTGAGTACGTCGACGGCGAACGACTTGAGAACGAACAGCCAGTCGTCGCTGTCGATCCGAGCGTTCGTCCCGGCGAGGCCGGACGGTTCGAACCGACGGGCGATCGACTCGTCGTTGAGGTACAGGAGCGCCCCGTTCGGAACCGGGAGGAGCTTCCAGAGGCTCGCGATGCCGAGGTGACCGCGCGTGCCGAGCAGCGTCCCGTCGTCGACGCTGAGAACCGAGTGGGCGTTGTCGTCGACGTGGTAGCAGTCGTGGTCGGCTGCGAGGTCAGCGATGGCGTCCAGGCCGGGCTGTGGAAACCCGAAGTAGTTCACCGACATGACGGCCGCGGTGTCGTCGTCGATTCGAGGCTGGAGGTCGTCGAGGTCGGGGGCGAGGTCGTCGGTGACCGCGTAGTATCGCGCCTCGAGGCCGAGTTCGCGAAACGGTTCGACGACCGCATCCGGCAGGTACGAGGGGACGAGAACGTTCTCTCCGGGGTCCGTAAGCATCCGCATGCCGTCGTGTAGGGCCGCCTTTCCGGAGCCGTAATACTCGTACGCGCGCGCGTACTGCTCGACGAACGATTCGAGTCCCTTCGGGCGCGGTTCCGACAGCGACCAGACGAACAGCGAGGGCGTTCCACTGATCATGGTGGAATCGCGGGGGCGGAGATAGCTGCAGACGGTACGCGCATATGATACGTTCTTGGAACGGCGACGTCTTAGTGATGAACAGGGTACTGCGATCGACGATCGAACAGGCACTGCTTACCGGGCGGGAGTCGATTTCGACGGCAGCGGTCGCCGCCCGGTAAGCCACCGCCTACCGCCGTCCAGTCGTCGCATAACAAAGCCCGGGAGAACGGATCTGACGTCTATGGACACTACGGACGACGATCTTCGCCTCCTCGTCGTTGGGCTCGATGCGGGCTGTCTACCGGTTCTCACACCGTTGTTCGAGGCCGGCGAGACGCCGACGCTCGAACGACTGTTCGACGACGGGACGCACGCGCCGCTCGAGTCACAGATTCCGCCCTGGACGGCGAGCGCCTGGCCCTCGATGTACACGGGGAAGAACCCCGGCAAACACGGCGTCTTCGACTTCCTCGCGTTCGACGGCTACGACTGGGACGTCGTCAACGCGACGCACGTCCGCGAACGGGCGGTCTGGGAGCTGCTGAGCGATCACGGGCTCTCGAGCGTGGTCGTCAACGTACCGGTCACCCACCCCGCCCGGCCGTTCGACGGCGCGCTCATCCCGGGGATGACCGCTCCGGAGGATCCCGACTGTCACCCGGAAGGAATCCTCGAGGAGGTCAAGGACGCCTGCGGCGACTACCGCATCTACCCCCAGAGCGGGCCGGAACCGGATCAGTCGATCGAGGGGTACGAGCGGACGATCGAACTCCGGGGCGCGGCGTTTCGCTACCTGCTCGAGCGGTTCGCTCCGGACTTCGGGTTCGTTCAGTTCCAGCAGACGGACTCCGTGTTTCACGAGCGGCCGGGGGAGAAGAGCGCGATCGAGGCGGTGTACCGGGCCGTCGACCGCGAACTGAGAGAGACGATCGAGGCGTTCGAGCCTGAGAACGTCCTCGTCGTGAGCGACCACGGCATCGGTCCGGTCGAGGGCTACGAGTTCCGCGTCAACGAGTTCCTCCGCGACCGCGGCGACGTCAGCGCACAGAGCGGTGGCGAGGGAATGCCCACGTGGTCGCGGGCCTGGGAGAACGATCTCCTCGAGGGCGAAGACGCCGGTGATCACGACCCGAGCGCGCTCGAGCGAACGATGAACGTCGCCGCGAAGTTCGGAGTTACGACCCAGCGGGTGGCGAACACGCTGGATCTCGTCGGGCTCAAGGAGCCGATCGGCCGGCGGGTGCCAAACGACATGATCCGGGCGGGCAGCGAACAGGTCGACTTTCCGAACTCTCGGGCGTACGTTCGCTCGAAGAGCGAACTCGGGATTCGGCTCAACCTCGAGGGCCGCGAACCGAACGGCCGGGTGTCGGCCGAGGAGTACGAGGCGGTTCGCGCGGCGCTGATCGACGAGCTTTCGGCGGTGGAGACCCCCGACGGCGAGGCGATGTTCGAGGCGGTCGAACCGAGGGAGACGTACTTCGACGGCCCGGAACTCGACCGGGGCCCCGATATTCTCACGGTGCCCGCGGCGTTCGACAACGCGATCGTCGGCGGTCTCGAGGGCGAGCGGTTCGCCGACCCGGTCGAGCCCTGGAACCACAAGCGGACGGGCGTCGTCTGCGCCACCGGGCCGGCGTTCGACGAGTCCGTCTCTCTCGGCTCGCCGACCATCTTCGACGTCGCGCCGACGATCTGCTCGCTGTTCGACGTCCCGGTGGACGCGGAGATGGACGGGACGGTTCTTCCGGCGGTCGAGCCGGGCGAGCGGGCGGAGTACCCCGCCTACGAGCCCGAGCCGATCACCGCGACCGACGACGAGGCCGTCGAGGACCGGCTCTCGGATCTGGGGTACCTCTGACGATGAGCGTCGAAATCAGGGAACTCGACTGTCGGGCGGACGCCGAGGAGTGGAACCGGTACGTCGAACGGGCCGACGGCACCAACCCGTTCTACCGGGCCGAGGCGCTGGCGCTGCAGGCCGAAGACACGGGAACGACCGTCTACCTGCTCGCCGGGTTCAAGGGACAGGAGGCCGTCGGCCTCTTTCCCGTCTTCGAGTACTCGAAGGGGCCGCTGACGGGCGTGTTCTCCCCCGCGCCGTACTCCTGGTCGTGTTACCTCGGCCCGTCGCTGCTGAACGTCGACAAGCTCAAACAGCGCAAGGCGGACCGCCGAACCCGGCGGTTCGTCGAGGGCTGTCTCGAGTGGATCGACGCGGAGCTCTCGCCACTGTACTGTAAGTTCGTCGCCGCCGAGTTCGACGACCTCCGGCCGTTTACCTGGAACGACTACGACGTCCGCCCCGGCTACACCTACGTCGTGGACCTCGAGGGAACCGAAGAGGAGCTGCTCGGACGCTTCAGCAGCGACGCCCGGAGCAACGTCCGGAACGCGGATCGGGAGGAGTACGTCGTCGAGGAGGGCGACGGCGACGACGTCGACCGGATCGTCGAGCAGGTGCGCGCGCGATACGAGAGCCAGGACCGGCCGTTCCAGCTCTCCCCGGCGTTCGCCCGCTCGCTGTACGAGAAGCTCCCCGAGGGGGCGGTTCGCCCGTACACCTGTCGCGCCGACGGCGAGTTCCTCGGCGGCATCCTCGTCGTCGAGTCGGCGACGACCCGCTACCGTTGGCAGGGCGGCGTCAAGCCCGACGCCGACGTCGACCTCTCGATCAACGACCTGCTCGACTGGTACGTCATGCGCGACGGCCTGCGCGACGGCCTCGAGCGATACGACCTCGTCGGGGCGGGCGTCCCGAGCATCAACCGGTACAAGGCGAAGTTCAATCCGCGACTCGAGCCCCACTACACGATCACCGGCGGCGCGTTCGGTCTCGATCTGTTGATCGACCGCTACCAGAAGCTGTGGTGACCGGGGCGAGCGACGGCTACAGCGGACAGCCGTCGACGGCCGCGCTCCGGATGCCGTCGGCGAGCCAGTAGATCGACAGCGAGAGCGTGAGCAACGCGAGAACCGCGAACTCGAGGCCGTCGAACGGGAGCAACGCGGCGGCGCCGCCGATACCGAACACCGAGAGCACGGCCGCGAGGACGACGGTGCCACAGGCGGCACAGCCCGCGCCGAGCGTCCCGAAAACGATCCCGAGCAGGCTACCCGACCCCCGTTGCAGCGTCACTCGCTCCTGTCGGAAGTGATAGACGAGCATCGAGAGGTTGACGCCGAAGAGAATACCGGAGACGACGAGTAGTGCCCCCGTGAGCGGGTCGAACATCGGACCCACGAACGGGTACTGCTCGAGGAGGATCGCGAACCGATCGGTCGCCGGCAGGTGCGTCGCCTCGAGGAGCGCGAACCGGAACAGGTCGAGGTTGAGCGAGGCGACGAACGTGGTGAGCCCGACCAGACTCCCGAGGAGGATCAACAGCGCGTACAGCGGGCTCGAGAGCAGCGTTCGGAGCGTCTTCGCGACGAACCGGCTGTCCGTCCGCGGCGACGGCAGGAGGCTTCGCGTGGACATACGCTCTCTGGCACCGACGACCACCTTATTATCACGTCGGTAACTTGTTCGTGCAGACGACACCGACCCAGGAGGCCGCGGCCCGCGGAAAGCGAGTGCGAGATCGCTCCTGATCGATAGAGCGTCGGCGAAGAACGTACATTCGAAAGCACTCTTATGAGACTCATAGAACCCGAACGGGCGGTACTATCAAACAGATAACGAAGGGGGGCCACGCTGTTGGGATGGTCGTATGGCACCCAAACGCCAGCACACCGGCGGACGTATCGGACCGACAGCAGCGCCACCCACGCGGAGGCGAGACGATGCTCGGTGAGTTCCTCTGGCTGGCGATCGTGTTCTTCGTTCTGGCGATCATCGCCGCAGCCGTCGGCGCCCGCGGCGTCGCGGGCGTGACGATGGGGATCGCACGGATCTTCGTGCTGATCTTCATCGTGCTGGCGATCGTCGCACTGTTACTGTAGCCGCCGGACACCGTTTTTTGCGACGCGAGATCGGCGCGTGAGGAGGACGCGAGCGACGGCGGTGCACTGCCAGCAACGCGAGGACGATCGAGAGAGGTGTAACCGCGACGACAGCTGGACGACCCGACGCTTCGTGGACGGGGCCGCCACCTGTCGAGCGTGGACCGTCGCCCCGCGACGAATCGAACGAAACAACGAAACGTCGATAGCAACCGCTGGCGACAGTAGAGAGGGCTGCGAAGAACGAGCTGAAACGGTTATTCGGCGAGCTGGTACACCGACTGGCGCGCGTCCTTCAGGTTGACGCGGCTGGTTACCATCCCCTGGTTCTCGAGTTTTCCGAGCGCGTAGCGGACGGTCCGCGGACAGAGTCGCGATTCGGTCGCGATACTGTCCTGGGTCATCGAGCCTTCGTACTCGAGAACTTTGTAGACGAGCTTCGCACTCGGCGGCAGTTCCGAGACGGCCGACTCGGTGTTCGTGTCCGCATCCGTACTGACGTCAGCGTCGTGGTTTGTCGCGCTCATTGATCTAGGACATGGTCGCTACAGTTTGGCGGGCTTTGCGTCCGGGGAAACGTACTCCGTCTGCCAGTCGTAGCGGGCGGCGATCGCTTCCTTGCCTTTGTCGGTGATCGTATAGCGGTTCGTGCGACCATCGAGCTCGCCTTTCTCGACGTACTCGTCTTCGACGAGGGTGTCGAGGTTCGCGTACAGGCGCCCGTGAAGGATCTCACGACCCTGGGACACCTCGAGTTCTTTCTTGATCTCCTGGCCGTTCGGCGACTCCATTCCTGCGATGACGAACATCAGATCGCGCTGGAAACCGGTCAAATCGTGCACTGGAATCTCCTCACTCAGTCGTAACAGAGTACGATATAAGTACACCACCTACCGTTTAGAAATATAGGATGCCGCTAAACGGCTAATCTGGTGCAATCATCGGTCCTTATGCAGTTATTCATCGTTTCAGGAACCGCTCCTCGACCGGTCAGAAGCGATCGCGTCGACTCGAAGAATGAATATGTATAGCGTCTCGTTCGAATGAAATGTGCCGAAAACGCCCACAGAAACAGGAATTGGATTACAAGGAAGTCCTTAGTGCATACATATTAACCCGACACCGCCGTGAGTATCGGGTATGTTCGGAACGAGTGGAATACGCGGTGCTGTCGGGACGGACGTGACAGCCGAACTCGCGCTGGCGGTCGGGCGGGCGGTCGCCTCGGACGGCCACGACCGAATCGTCGTCGGCCGGGACGTCCGCGAGAGCGGGGAACTACTCACCGACGCGCTCGCCGCCGGGGTCCGCGAGTGTGGGTCAGACGTGATCGACGTCGGCGTCGCCGCAACGCCGACGATCGCGCGCGCGATCGAGTGGCTCGAGGCGGACGCGGGCGTCGTCGTGACGGCCTCGCACAACCCGGCGACGGACAACGGGATCAAACTCTGGACGCCCTCGGGGAAGGCGTTCGGACCCGGCAGGCGCGACGCCATCGAGCGACGGATCGAAGAGAGCGAGTACGATCTCCAGTCCTGGGACGGGTTGGGATCGCGCGAGCGCCGCGACGGCGCGATCGACCACCACGCACGCACGCTCCGCGAGGCCGTCCGGATCGACGAGCCGCCACACGTCGTCGTCGACGTCGGGAACGGGACCGGCGGAATCACCGCCTCGGTCCTTCACGAACTCGGCTGTACGGTCCGGACGCTGAACGGCCAGCCCGACGGCAGCTTCCCCGGGCGCCCCAGCGAGCCGAACCGGGAAACGCTCGAGACGCTGATGACGATGGTCGCGGAAACCGACGCCGACCTGGGCATCGCCCACGACGGCGACGCCGATCGGATGATGGCCGTC
The DNA here is from genome assembly GCF_024362525.1 of Natrononativus amylolyticus. Classification (GTDB taxonomy): domain Archaea; phylum Halobacteriota; class Halobacteria; order Halobacteriales; family Natrialbaceae; genus Natrononativus; species Natrononativus amylolyticus. The sequence goes on along the minus strand of NZ_CP101460.1, from coordinate 199,588 downwards.
GACGAAACCGGAGCGTTCGTCCCCAAAGACTCGTTGCTGGCGCTGTTCGCTCGCGAAGCCGCGAGCGACGGCGAGCGGATCGCCGCCCCCGTCGATACGAGCCTCGCGGTCGACGACGCGCTCGCGACGGTCGGCGCGGACGTAACTCGAACCCAGGTCGGCGACGTCTACGTCGCCGAACGCGCGACCGAACCCGACGTGAGCTTCGGCGGCGAACCCAGCGGCGCCTGGATCTGGCCGGCGGAAACGCTCTGCCCGGACGGCCCGCTCGCCGCCTGTAAACTCGTCGAACTCGTCGCCGACCGTGGCCCCCTCTCCGAGCTCGCGGCCTCGATCGACACCTACCCGATCCGACGGGCGTCGGTCGAGGTCACGGATAAAGCCGCCGTCATGGCGGCCGTCGAGGAAACCGTCCTCGAGCGCTACGACGACGTCGACACGCTCGACGGCGTCCGGGTCGGGACCGACGGCGGCTGGTTTCTGCTCCGCGCGAGCGGGACGGAGCCGCTCGTGCGCGTGACGGCGGAGGCTCGAGACGAGGCGACGGCGGAGTCGCTGTACGACGACGCGCGAGAAATCGTTACGGAATCGACGGAGTAACCCGTCGAGCTATCGCGTCGGTGACCGACCGATAGCGCTCTACGGTGACGCGAACGGCACGCCGGCAGGATAACGACGTCAGCGGTGACGGAGGGCTACCGGACTTCCTCGGGAATGTAGTCGGCGGTCTTCATCTCCCGGTAGGTCGAACACTCCGGGCAGGCGTGGACGACGTCGCGGTTGTCGCCGAACACGCGTGCGAACTGACGAGTGACCTGGTTGTCGCAGTTGATACAGCGGGGTGCGGTCGTCTGCTGCGTGGCAGTCATCGGCGTCCACTTCGCGTTGGTTGGTTCCGTCGACATCATCACTGCATAGCGACAGTAGAGTATTTACTATAAGCAACATAACGCCAGACGGGAGAGTTGTGAAATTGGGACAACAGTCGGAATGGTCCGGGAAGGAATGTACAGAGAAATAGAGTATAGCGGTCACGTCTGGCGGAAATTACTGATTGCGAGAACGTAATCAGGAGTTATACGTCTGTCCGACCGGCCGCGTACACGGCGATCGGATGTCCCCACCTACCGCCAGCCTGCGGCGGCGAAAACGGACCATACCCGGCATCACGTTCCACGCTCGAGGCGCGGACGATCGATTGAATCGACCCGAAGCGGGGGAGAGGGTTCACGAACGGGATACACACCGAAGGGACTGTCCCGTTCGTTGATACGTACGCTCCGAAGAAGCCCGACTGTCGATAGGCTGACGTTCTGAAAGCGCCGATATCTGCGGTCTCGGGGTTATAAACCGTATAATTATGCGTACCGTGACTCGAGTGAGTGTATCGATGAAAGCTATCGTTCTCGCGGCGGGCGAAGGCACGCGCATTCGACCGCTCTCCGCGTCGCTTCCGAAACCCATGCTCCCGGTCGCCGACCGGCCGCTGGTCGCCCACACGGTCGACGCGGCGATAGACGCCGGCGCGACGGAGGTCGTGCTCGTAATCGGCTACGAGGCCGACACCGTCCGGGATCACTTCGGCGACCGCTACCGCGGCGTTCCGATACAGTACGCGATTCAGGAGGAACAAGCCGGGACCGCCCACGCCGTCAACACCGCCCGCGAGCACATCGACGGGCCGTTCGCCGTCCTCAACGGCGACAACCTCTACGACCAGGCGGCGATCGACCGGCTGTTCGCCGAATCTCCCGCCGTCTGCGCGTTCGAGGTCGACGATCCCCGGAACTACGGGGTGCTCAGCACGATCGATGGGACCGTCACCGGTATCGTCGAAAAACCGAGCGAGCCGCCGACGAACCTCGCCAACGCCGGCGCCTACGCCTTCCCAGCCGACGCCGCCGAGTGGCTCGAGGTGCCCGAGAGCGACCGGGGCGAACACGAGATCACGGACGTCCTCGCGCGGGTGATCGACGAGTACGCGGTGACCCCGGTCACCCTCGAGCGGTGGATGGACGTCGGTCGCCCCTGGGAACTCCTCGAGGCCAACGAGTGGAAACTCGGCGAACTCGAGGGGCGGATTGACGGCGAAGTCAGCGAGGACGCCCGCCTCGAGGGTCCCGTCGTCGTCGAGTCGGGTGCTGAGATCGAATCGGGCGTCGTCGTCGAGGGACCGGCGCTGATCCGCGAGGGCGCCACCGTCGGCCCGAACGCCTACATTCGGGGCGCGACCCTCCTCGGCGAGGGCGCAAAAGTCGGTCACGCCGTCGAGATCAAAAACAGCGTGCTCTCGCCCGGTGCGACGGTCGGCCACCTCTCCTACGTCGGCGACAGCGTGCTGGGCCGGGACGTCAACTTCGGCGCCGGCACCACCGTCGCCAACCTCCGACACGACGACGAGACGATCGAGTTCACCGTCAAGGGCGAACGAACCGCGACCGGGCGGCGCAAATTCGGCGTCGTCGCCGGCGACGAGGTCAAAACGGGCATCAACACCAGCCTCACGCCCGGCCTCAGACTCGACGTCGGCGCCACCACCACACCCGGCGAAACCGTCGACCGCGACCGGTAGAAAGCTACGATATCCGGAGTGAAAACTCATGCACACTCGAGATACTGCCGAAGACGCACGAACCGGGCGAGACCAGTCATTTAGCGGGATTCACGGCGGGTTGATCCTGTTCGGCATCGTGCTGTTCGGTGTCGGTGTCGCCCTCTCGGTGGGTGCAAGCGGCATCGTCGACTCCGGGTTCCCGGCTATCGGCGACGACGAACCGGATGCCGAAGACGAGGCGGCCGACGACACCGGCGGCGAGGACGAGAGTGACCAGGAAGGTGACGGCGAGGAGCGCGGAGAAGACGAGAGCGGTGACGACAGCGCCGATGACGAGGGCTCGGGAGACGGCGAATCCGGTGACGAAGACGGAAACGGTGACGACAGCAACGAGAACGGAGACGGAACCGATGAGTCCGGGAACGGAGACGAAGAGGACGACGAACTCGCCCACACCCTCGATATCGAAGCGACCGGTTCCAACGCCGTCGCGTACGAGTTTAGCGTCGAAGACGCCCTCGAGCCGGGAGATTCACAGACCGACTCGGAGGCGTCGGTCGACGGCACGACCGCAAGCGGGGAGCTCGAGTCGAACAGTCACACCTACCAGTTCGAGGGCGACGTCGAGTTACACCGACTCGACGGCGACGCGGAGATCTACATCGACGGCGAGCTCGTCCACTCGAACGAGGGCGACGACGGGCCGCCGGGACACGACGACGAACCACCGGGACACGACGACGCGGATAACGAATCGGACGACGACGCAGACGATGACGCGGATAACGACTCGGACGACGACGCAGATAACGACTCGGACGACGGTGGAACGTGGTCGTAACGCGCGAGGTCCCAGCGAGTCCGAGACGACGAGATCGGTGTTCGTCCCCTCGAGGAGGGGGTCAGTGTACCGGTATCGGCCACGCCGCCGGCCGATCGACCGCGCCGGATCGTAGTAGCGTTTCTCCGTCGAATTGGATTTGCCGAGGGCCACGTATCGGAGACCGATTCGCCTCGAGAACCGGATTGATACAAACGGTCTGCTGAGTAGAGGGGACGTCTGCAGTGCGCCGTACCGCGGTATTTCGTTCTGAAGGTGATGGACCATCCGGAAGAGAATCTGCATATCGATCCGAAGAGTATGCGAGATGCGTTCTCGCGTTCACGTAGAAGGCCTTTTTGACTGCGTGAGCGATTGGACGGGTATCGATGTATCTCGTCACGTTCCGGCTTGATCCGGGGGAGTACGATGAGGAGTTCCACGAGTTGAACGACGCGGTACAAGCGGCTGCCGAAGACACGGACGGGTATCTCGGCAAACGAACGTGGACCGATCCGGAGAGTGACGAGGTGCTCGTCGTCTACTACTGGGAGTCGCTGGACGCGCTCGAGGCGTTCGGAGCGGATTCAGACCACAGAACGGCGAAACGGCGGTGGACAGAGTGGTACGATGCGTACGAAGTCACTATCACGGACGTTATCGAAACGTACGGCAGCGGCTTTGGTGACTCCGCAGACCCGCCTCAGTAGCGGAGCAACTTTTTCGTCGAAAGCTCGTTCGGAACGAGCGCGTACCGGTCACTGAATCTATCCCCTGGACTGATCGATCACGCCGTCGCAAATAGGGTCGAATCCCGTGTCACAGTCGCGCTCCCTTTTCACCAGGACAAGTGAAAACCGACAGTTGTGTGGGATTCCGACAGCGCCTCGAGGCTGGAAAGACGCGCTCGAAAACGGCCCTCCGGCGAAGACGCGGTCGATAAACAGCCGAGGTCGGCGCCAGTCCGGGCTATCAGTTCGAGGACGTACCTGTCGAAACGCAAGACGAACGCGCGTTTCTAACGGGACGACGACGCCGACTCGAGGTGCGATCTAACGGTGATCGTTCGACCGGTACACCGACCCGTTACTCGACGGTGACGCTCTTCGCCAGGTTTCGCGGCTTGTCGATCGGACGGTCGAGCAGGTCGGCTGCGTAGTAGGAGACGAGCTGGAGCTGGACGTTCGCGAGCAGTCCCGCCAGATCCGAGTCCGCCTCGGGAATCTCGAGGTGGGCGTCCGCGATGTCCGTCGCCGGGTGGCCCTCCGGACAGACCGCGATCACCGGGGCGCCGCGGGTCTGGGCCTCCTCTGCGTTCTTCAGCGTCTTCTCGTCTTCCACCCCGGTGAACACCGCGAACACCGGCGTGTCGGGGGTGACGAGCGCGAGCGGGCCGTGTTTCAGCTCGCCGGAGGCGAACCCTTCGGCGTGCTCGTAGGTGATCTCCTTGAACTTGAGCGCGCCCTCGAGGGCGACCGGGAAGCCGAGGCCGCGGCCGATGAAGAAGTACGACTGGCTGCCGTCGTACTCCTCGGCGATCTCCCGGGCGGCGGAGCGTTCGAGCACCGACTCGATCTGATCGGGCATCCGCTCGAGATCCGAGAGCAGCGGCGAGAGGTCGCCGACCGACTCCTCCCCGCGGACGTCGGCGGTGATCCGCTGGCCGAGCAGGGTGAGCATAACCGCCTGCGAGGAGAACGTCTTGGTGGCTGCGACGCCGATTTCGGGACCGGCGCGGATCAACAGCGTGTCGTCGGCCTCCCGCGAGGCGGTCGAGCCGACGACGTTGGTCACGGTGACCGTCTGAGCGCCGTTCTCACTGGCTTTTCGGAGCGCGCTGAGGGTGTCGGCGGTCTCGCCGCTCTGGGTGACCGCGATGACGAGCGTGTTCTCGTCGACCGGCGGGGCGGAGACGCTGTACTCGTTGGCGAGCAGCGCGGTCGACTGGACGCCGGCCTGAGTCAGCGTGAGCGAGCCGTACAGCGCCGCGTGGTAGGACGTCCCGCAGGCGACGAACTGGACGCTGTCGACGCCCTCGAACGTGCCGGCGGGGAAACCGTCGAGGTCGATCGAGCCGGTCTCGGGGTCGATCCGGCCCTCGATCGCCTGGGAGAGCGAGGTCGGCTGCTCGTAGATCTCCTTGAGCATGAAGTGGTCGTACTCGCCTTTCCCGGCCTGTTCGGGGTCCCAGTCGACGGTTTCGGGCTCGCGAACGATCGCGTTGCCGTCGAGATCCGTAAACTCGACGCCGTCGGGTTCGACGATCGCGACGTCGCCGTCCTCGAGGTAGACGACGCTGTCGGTGTACTCGAGGAACGCCGGGACGTCGCTGGCGAGGAAGAACTCGTCGTCCTCGATGCCGACGACCAGCGGCGACCCCTGACGGGCCGCGTAGATGACGTGCTCGCCGGAGAACATGACCGCGACGGCGTAACTCCCCTCGAGGCGCTCGATCGCGCGGCGGAACGCGGCCTCGTTCTCCATGTCCTCGTCCAGGTACTGCTGGATGAGGTGGGGGATGACCTCGGTGTCGGTGTCGCTCGTGAACTCGTGGCCCTGCTCGCGCAGTTGGGTCTTCAGCGTCGCGTAGTTCTCGATGATCCCGTTGTGAACGACCGCGACGTCGGCCGTCGAGTCGGTGTGGGGGTGTGCGTTCTCGTCGGTCGGCGGTCCGTGTGTACTCCAGCGCGTGTGGCCGATACCCACTCGGCCCTCGAGCGGCGCGCCGTTGATCGAGTTTTTCAGCTCCTGTACCTTTCCGGAGCGCTTCTGCACCTTGATGCCGGCGCCGTTCTGGACGGCGACGCCGGCGGAGTCGTAGCCGCGGTATTCGAGATTCTCGAGTCCAGTGAGGAGCGTGTCGATAGCATCCCCGTCTCCGACGCGGCCGATAATTCCACACATTAGGTAGTCACCTTCGTTCGCACCGTGTTCGCTCGTGCCGTCTCGGACACGGAACGCCGACGCTGCTGTGAACAGACACCCTTCTCGGCGGTCGGTACAGCCCGATCGGCGGTAGTTCCGTATCGTGTCATGGTCGATTGTCCGTGACGACTGTTCGAGACGGCGAACGGTGCACGGACATGATAGCAACACAGACGCCCACAACCCATTACTATAGATAGACTAACAGCGGTGTTAGCTGTGGAGTAACGAATTCGTTCCGTTCATTGCAGTCGATTCGACTGCGATGTCTGACGGAGGCAAGACGGAGGCGGAAACTGGACGGACGACAACATTCATCCACCGAACCGGCAGGATTGTACCCGGTTGAGGTTCGTGCGGCGACGAGAGCGAGGTATGTAAACCAAACTGAAGCGGTACGTCCGTTCAAACGGGCTGTATGCTTCGCTGAACGGTTAGAAACGAGACGAAACGATCCGGTTGGATCGGCCTAGAGGCGGTCGTACGCGAAGCCGCTTTCGGTCGCGCTGTCGCGGTCGTACAGACCCGCGATATCCATCAGGAACGGGTCGTCGTTGAGCGCGTCCGCGATCGCCTCGAGGTCGAAGGCGGCGAACTCGTCGTGGCCGGTCGCGAGGACGATCGCGTCGAACCCGTCGAAGCTGAGCTGGTCGGCGATCGGAATGTCGAACGCCTCGGTCGTGGCGTGGGGGTCGGCGTGGGGGTCGTAGCCGACGACCTCCGCGCCGTACTCCTTGAGTTCGGCGATGACGCCGCTGACCTCCGACGTTCGGATGTCACCCACGTTCGGCTTGTACGCGAGTCCGAGCACGAGCACGCGCGAGTCCCGGATCACGTTCCCACAGCGGTTGAGCCCCTTGATCGTGAGCTCCGCGGCGTGTTTCGGCATGTACTCGTTGATCTCACGCGCCTGGAGGATTAGCTTCGGCGAGTAGCCCTCGCTCTCCGAGCGGTGAGCGAGCAGGTGCGGATCGACCGGAATGCAGTGGCCGCCGACCAGTCCCGGCCGGTAGCCGTCGTGGAAGTTCCACTTCGTCTCGGCGGCCTCGAGGACCTCCGCGGTGTTGAGGTCGAGGTGGTCGCAGGTGATCGACAGCTCGTTGACGAGCGCGATGTTGATGTCGCGCTGAACGTTCTCGAACACCTTCGCCGCCTCCGCGACCTCGATCGAGGGGGCCGGGTAGACGCCCGCGTCGACGACCTGCTCGTAGAGGCGGACGAGATCGTCGCGCACCTCGGGGGACTCGCCGGAGACGATCTTGACGACCTCGCCGAGACCGTGTTCGGTCCCCGGCGCGAGGCGCTCGGGCGAGTAGCCGACGTGGATGTCCTCGCCGACCGTGAGACCGGACTCCTCCTCGAGCGCCGGCACCAGGATTCCCCGGGTCGCCCCCGGGTAGACGGTCGACTCGAGAACGACCGTCGTGCCCGGTCGAACGTGAGCCCCGATGGAGCGACCGGCGGCCTCGACGTAGTCCATGTTGGGGTTGTGCTGGTCGTCGACCGGCGTCGGCACGGTCACGATGACGTAGCCGGCGTCGGCGACCGCCGCGGCGTCGGTGGTGTACTCGATCTCGCCGTCGGCGATGGTCTCGTCGCCGATCTCGTTGGTCGCGTCGACGCCGCTCGCGAGGGTGTCGATCTTCGACTCGTCGACGTCGAGGCCGATCACGTCCGCCCCGCGCCGGTCGAACGCGACCGCGAGCGGCAGTCCGACGTACCCCATTCCGACGACGCAGACCGTATCGGTCGCGCTCTCTTCGCGCTCACCCTCCGAGAGCGCGTCCCGCATCGCGTCGGACATTTATACCAGCGCCTCCGTGCCGCTCGAGGCGGCCGTGTCAGGTGTCGGTCGATGCGCGAACCCCCGCGTGGCGGACGCGTCGGCGATCGCCGCGGTCAGTGACGAGTGATCTCCTGTCATGGTGTCTCTCGAGCCGGTCAGTCGGCTTCTGACACGTTCATACGTCGGAGGTCCCTTCATTATCGACGAGATAAGGCCGCCATCGACGCGGGAACCGACGAACGACCGCCGAAAACGGTTTAGGGAACGTTTGCCGCCGGATCGGGCGACCATTTCAGTTGGATTCAACGTTTTGGGGGCTCCTAGCCGAAACAAAAATTCACCTTATATGGGCGATAATAATGCGCCCCGTGAACGGACGGAGTGCCAAGAGATGAGCGCAACGCCAGTGTCGAACGCCGACAGACCGACCAGCGGTGGGGAGGCGACGAGACCAACGCGGTGGCACCGGGTGGAGACATGAACTCGATCCCGATCGCCGATCCGACCGTGAGCGACCGCGCACGCGAGCGCGTCGACGAACTCATCGGCTCCGGTGCGCTCGCCGCCGGTGGAGAAGTCGACGCCTTCGAGGGCGAGTTCGCCGACTACTGCGGGACGGAGTTCGGCGTGGCGACCTCGAACGGGACGACGGCGCTGCACGCCGCGCTGGTCGCGCTGGGCGTCGGCGAGGGCGACGCGGTGGTCACCTCGCCGTTCTCGTTCGTCGCCAGCGCCAACGCGATCCGTCTGGCCGGCGCCACCCCCGTCTTCGCCGACGTCGACCCCGAGACGTTCGCGCTCGCCCCGGAGCAGGTTCGAACCGTCGTCCGCTCCCGCGAGGACGTCGCGGCGATCATGCCCGTCCACCTCTACGGACTCGCCGCAAACATGCCCGCACTCGCCGAGATCGCCGCCGACCACGACCTCGCGATCCTCGAGGACGCCTGCCAGGCCCACGGGGCCGCAATCGACGGCCAGCGAGTCGGCAGCTTCGGCGACGCCGCCTGCTTCTCGTTTTACCCCACCAAAAACATGACCACCGGCGAAGGCGGCATGATCACCACCGACCGCGAGGACGTGATGCGCCGGGCTCGCCGGTACACCAACCACGGCCGGCGCGTCGACGGCGAGTCCTACGCCTACGAGCACGCCGACGTCGGCCACAACTTCCGGATGACGGACATCGCCGCCGCGATCGGCCGGGCCCAGCTCGAGCGCCTGCCCGCGTTCAACGAGGCCCGCCGCGAGAACGCGGCCGCACTCGACGAGCGCCTGTCCGATGCGCCCGTAGAGACGCCGGTCGTGCCGGAGGGGTACCGCCACGTCTACCACCAGTATACGATCAAAACCGACGACCGCGACCGGCTGGTGTCGCACCTCGACGATCGCGGGATCGGAACGGGCGTCTACTACCCGACGACGATCCCGGACCAGCCGGCCTACGACGGGTTCGATCCGGAGATCCCCGTCGCGCGCGACCTCGCCGAGCGCGCGGTCTCGCTGCCGGTGCACCCCGGCGTCGACGCAGACGACGTCGACCGGATCGCGGACGCGGTCGCGGGGTTCACGGAGGTGAGCGTCCGATGAGCGACGACCCGCTCAGAGCCGGCGTCATCGGCACCGGGTCGATGGGACAGAACCACGTCCGGGTCTACCGGGAGCTCTCCGACGTCGAACTCGTCGGCATCCACGACGTCGACGAGGAGCGCGCCCGCGAGGTCGCCCGCGAGCGGGAGACGGCGGCGCTCTCGAAGGCGGAGTTACTCGAGGCCGCCGACGTCGTCTCGATCGCCGTCCCGACCCAGTTCCACTACGAAACCGCCCGCGAGTGTCTCGAAGCCGGCGTTCACGTCCTCGTCGAGAAGCCGTTCGTCGAGGATCCGGAGCAGGGCCAGAAACTGATCGACCTCGCCCGGCTGAAGGGCGTCCAGATTCAGGTCGGTCACGTCGAGCGGTACAACCCGGCCGTCCAGACCGTCGCGGAGTTCGTCGACGACCTGGACGTGATCGCCATCGAGGCCGAGCGCCTCGGCCCGCCGCCGGGACGACACATCGACGACTCGGCGGTGATGGACCTGATGATCCACGACCTGGACGTCGTCTCGGGGCTGATCGACAGTCACGTGACCGAACTCCAGGGAACCGCGACCGACGACGGCTGCTACGCGAACGCGACGCTGCGCTTCGACGATGGCACCGTCGGACGGCTCACGGCGAGTCGCGTCACCCAGCGCAAGGTCCGGACGCTCTCGATCAACGCCCGCGAGTGCCGAGTCGAGATCGACTACATCGACCAGTCGGTCGAGGTCCACCGCCACTCGATGCCGGAGTTCATCGAGGAGAACGGCAACGTCAGGTACCGACACGAGAACCTGGTCGAGCGGTTGACCGTCCAGAACAGCGAACCCCTCAGAGAGGAAATCGCCGACTTCGTCGAGGCGATCCGCGAGGACCGCCCGCCACGGGTGACCGGCGAAGACGGACTCCGGGCGCTGCGACTGGCCCAGGCGATCGAGGTCACGATGACCGGCGACTCGGCGACGCCCGCCGAGGAGTCCCTCGAGGCAGAGCCGCTCGAGGCCGACGTCGTCGGCGGGATCGACCACTGATCGACGACACGGGCCAGTCTACTGTTTTCGTTGCGCTCGACGACTCCCAGAGAGCGGTCGACGGACGCCGGTCTCGGGTTCCAGGCTGGACAGCTACGGCGGGGGTTCCACACGATTGATCGGGCCCAATTCGGGCGAGTGACGGCTTGTGCAGGGCTTAATCCGGGGAACGAACCGCCCGTTTTCGGCCTCGTTTGAGCGGAACGCCGGCGTCGATAGATCACGCAGACGGTCTATCCGTATTAACTGACTAAGGGGCCGAGGGCGGTCGGCTTACCAGCTCGATAATAAAGCCCGTTCCGCGAGGAGAACGGGGTAACGCTCGCACGACTCCGTGTGAGAGATCGACCGATGTCCACGAGAGAACGACTCCCCAGATGGGGCCAGGCGAAAAACGAAGCGATCCTCAGGAACATCTCGTCGGCGACCGGCACCGACCGGTCGGCGGACGAGGAGCCGAGCGACGAGAGCGACGCCGAGACAGCGTGAGTGAGATGACCTACAGCACCGGAGAGAACGCGGCGATCGACGACGGCGCGACCGTCGGCTACGGCTACGATCACTTCGGCGAGCCCGCCCGCCTCGGCGACGACGCGACGGTTCGTGCGGGTACCATCGTCTACGCGGACGTCACGATCGGCGACGGCTTCACGACCGGGCACAACGCCCTCGTTCGCGAGGCGACGCGGATGGGCGACGACGTCCTCGTCGGCACCGGTAGCGTCATCGACGGGACGACCGAAATCGGATCGAACGTCTCCATCCAGTCCGGCGTCTACGTCCCGACGGACACGACGGTCGGCTCGAACGTCTTCTTCGGCCCCCACGCCGTCCTGACCAACGACCCCTACCCCGTGCGCCAGGACGTCGATCTCGAGGGCCCCACGATCGAAGACGGCGTCTCCGTCGGCGCGAACGCGACGATCCTCCCCGGCGTCACCGTCGGCGAGAGCGCGTTCGTCGCCGCCGGCGCCGTCGTCACCGAGGACGTCCCCCCGGAGACGCTCGTCGTCGGCGCGCCGGGAGAGCACCTGCCACTGCCCGAGACCCTCCAGGCACAGAACCAGATATGAGCGACGACAGCACCGCGACGGGCGGGCTCCACCGATCAGCCCCGGCCGTCGTCGGTGCTACCGGAGCGACCAGTCAGATTCCGGGGGTGAACCGCGCGTGAGAGTCATCGTCACCGTCGAGTGCGCAGACCACGTTCGGTTTTTCAGACACGCGATCCGGACGCTCGAGGCCGACGATCACGACGTGTGCGTCTTCGCGCGGGAGCGCCCCGCGGTCCTGGAGGCGCTCGAGCGGTTCGAGATTCCCCACGTCGGCCTGGGAGGGACGGGCGACCGTCTCGGCGAGCCGGCGCGCAGCCAGCTCGAGTACGAGACGCGGCTGTTGAAACACGCCCGCCGCCTCGAGCCCGACGTGCTCAGCGCCGTAAACGCCAGCGCAGTCGCCCACGTCGCGTCGCTCGTCGGCGCTCGAAGCGTCGTGTTCAGCGACACCGACCGGACGACGCTCCTCGGCCGGCTCACCCGACCGCTCGTGGACACCGTCTGTGTCCCTCGCCGCGTCGAGACGGAGTCGACGGCGGGCGTGATCCGCCACCGGAGCTACCACGAGCTGGCGTACCTCCACCCGAACCGGTTCACGCCCGATCGAAGCCTCCGGGCGGACCTCACGCCGGACGCCGAACCCGGCGACCGGCTCGTGCTCACGACGCTCGCCTCCTGGGAGGACGACGAGCCCTCGAAAACCCTCGAGTTCGTCGAGCGACTCGAGCGCGAGGGCGCGACGGTGCTGATCGCCGCCGAGACGCCGCTTCCGGAGCCGCTCGAGCGGCGGCGACGCTCCCTCGACGCCCACCGCGTACACGACGCCCTCGCCTGCGCCGACCTCGTCGTGACCGAGCGGTCGACGACCGCGGTCGAGAGCGCCGTTCTCGGCACGCCGACGGTGTACGTCAGCGACTGCGAGCGACGAGCCACCCACCAACTCGAGGACGAGTTCGAACTGGTGTTCAACGTCCGGGGGCGAAACGCGCGAGCGGAGGCGTTCGCGACCGCCGTGACCGCACTCGAGGAGCCGCCGTCGACGTGGCAGCGCCGCCGGGAGCGGCTCTTATCGGAGACCTGTGACATGACGACCGTCATCGTCAACGCCATTGCCGGGGCCAGCCAGCCACCGAGTACAGACGCAGAACCGATTCCAGATGCAACCCACCCGAGGTAATCCCATGTACGTCTCTCATACTGTCGGACAGAACTATTCGACAATCGATCGCTCGAGTGTGGCAGTCCCCGTCGGCGACAGCCACGAATTTGCGGTCGACGTCTCACTGATTTCTGTCCGACAGTATCAGCCGGGTACAGGCCCGTTCTGTGCCCCGCACACCACGGTTTTCGACGACCGCGAGCGACGCCTGACGTCGGCGTCCGGCGGCGGTTTGATCGCTCTCGAGGACGCCGCCGATCCGGCGGGAGGTGGTTCCGATGGTGGGTAGCTGGGTGAGCCACAAGCTCCAGAACCGGCGCTACGACGTCGACGTGGCCGTCCTCGGGCTGATCGCAGCGATGTTGCTGTTCCCGATGCGGTTTTTCGTCAGTCAGATTCTGATCGAGCTCGTGCCGATCGTCGTCGGCACCGGCTGTCTGCTCTACCTGCTCGCCGCTCGCAGCGAGCGTCGAACCGCGAACGCGCTTCCCGCGCTCCCCGCGACCGTCGTCCGGGTCGCGCCGAGCGTCGTCATGCTCGGCGTCGGGATCCTCGCGGTGATGGCGACGCTGATGGGCGGGCGAAACGTGGTCTTCTACGACGTCGCCGCGATCCTCGCGTCGCTGGTGCTGGCCCAGATCCTGTTCGCCCACGAAGAGGACCTCACGCCGGGGATCATCCTGACCCAGATCGTCGCGCTCGCGGCCGTCATCCGGCTCGCGGCGGTCTTTACGACGACGACGTACTTCGGCGTCGACGTCTGGACGCACATGATCCAGTTCGTCGGCGGTATCCACGAGGCCGAGTCGCTCGGAGCGATCGCCGGCGACAAACACTTCGCCGCCCCGTTCTTCCACCTGCTCGTCGTCGGGGCGACGCACGTCCTGGATCTGTCGCCGCGGATGGCGCTGTTCATGACGATCGGGCTGGTGATGCCGTTTTCGGCGGTGCTCGTCTACATGGCCGCGCGGCTCCTCGTCCCGACGCGGTGGGCGCTGTTCGCCGCCGGCCTCTACAGTATCTCCGACCACGCAATTCAGTGGGGTATCCACGTCATTCCGACCAGCATGGGGATCGTGTTCTTCCTCGCGTTCCTCTACGTGCTCCTGCGGGTGCTACACTCTGACTACAAGACGCGGGACTTCTTCTTGCTCATCCTGCTGTCGGTGGCAGTGATCCTCACCCACCAGGTCTCGTCGTTCATCATGCTCGTGTTGCTCGGGGCGGGACTGGCCGGGAAGCTCCTGCTCTCGACGGGGCTGTTCACCGTCCCCTCGACGCGGTCGACGAGGGGGTCGAACATCCCCGACAGCGTCAACCTCTCGGGACTGCTGGTGTTCAACCTCGGCTTCATCACGTTCATGTGGTCGCTGACCCCCTACCAGGGGTCGAACTTCCTGACGACGATCCTGGACTGGTTCGGCGACTCGATCGCCAGTTCCGGACTCTTCCAGCTCCAGAGTACGCGGGAGACCGAAGACGGCGAGATCGAGGCCGTCGAGGAGACGGCGACGATGGCCGGCGAGTTCGCGACCTACATCGACGAACTCGGCTTCCTGCTGTTGCTGTTGCTGGCGCTCGTGGGTTGTCTGTACCTCCTGCAGCGCCAGCGGGCCAGCCACTCCGCGTTCACGATGCTAACGGCGATCTCGATCATGCTCGTGTTCGTGCTCGGACTGCCGCTGTTCGGGATCGTGAACTTCATCCCCGGTCGGTGGTTCGCCTTCCTCTACGCGCTGCTGGCGATCACGGGCGCGATCGGCGTCCGGTTCCTCGCTCGAGAGGGGAACCCGACCCTGGTGGTCGTCGTCCTCGTGGTCTTCCTGCTCGCATTCCCGTCGATCATGATGCTGTCCGGAAACGGAGCGATCGACAACCCGCCGTTCCCCGGCGAGCAGGAGCGACTCGGCTACACCGAACAGGAACTCGACGCCGCCGACAGCATCGCGCTCATGACCGGCTCGCCGTCGGCCGCTGACCTACGAAACGACCAGCTGATACGGACCGACCAGCCCTACCAGACGATGATCGAGCGAGGAATGTCGTACCCGACCGAGGCGGCGACGATAAACCAGAGTGAGCCGGTGACACACGACCTCACCCTGTATCGCGGCCACCAGTCCGACGGAGCGACGTACTTCTCCGACCGGGACCACCCGGTGAACATGGACATCCCGGAGGAGCGCATCTGCCGGGCCGATCAGAGCACGCTCTACGACAACGGGGACGTCCGGCTCTGTCAGGCGATGGGGCCGGGCGACAGCCCGCCCTCCTGACGGGAACCGGTGACGGTCTCACGAACCCGCCGCGGTTACAGCCGCCGGACGGAGAGCGCGGATAGAAAGCGCACGAGCGGTGGCGAATGAACGGTTTCGCCGCCGCAAGCGGCGGACGAACGACGTTATCTGTTTCGTAATGACAGCCCTTGTGCGGTCTATAATAAGGTGCTCCGGGCGACGCTAGTCGATCGAACATGAACGAGTGTGTATCGTCAGTGAACGGACCATCGCGGCCCCATCGGCACCACACCGGGATGGAGACGCCCGTAACCGAGGACGGCGCGCCTCTTTCGGAGGGAGCGTGATGTACGAGGGACACACCGTCGCCGTCGTCGTTCCGGCGTACAACGAGGAAGGGTTCGTCGGCGACGTGATCGAGTCGGTTCCGGACTACATCGACCGCATCTACGTCGTCGACGACGCCTCGAGCGACGATACCTGGGCGGAGATCAAAGCGACCGCCCGGCGGGTCAACGAGCGGTACCGCAACGAGGGCGACTCGCTGTACACTGACGGCGGGGGTGCCACCTCACAGGAGCGCGTTACGTCGTCGTTCGAGGGACAGTCCGACGGCGGCGCCCCCGCGCTATCGGCGGACGACCAGTCCGGCGGCGACCGCGTCGTTCCGATCCAGCACGGGCAGAACCGCGGCGTCGGCGGTGCGATCAAGACCGGCTACACGCGCGCGCTCGAAGACGGCATCGACATCGCGACGGTGATGGCCGGCGACGACCAGATGGACGCGACGTACCTGCCCGACCTGCTCGATCCGATCGTGGCCGGGAAGGCCGACTACGCGAAGGGCAACCGGCTGCTGTACCCGGATCACCGCGAGTCGATGTCCTCCTGGCGGCTGTTCGGCAACTCCCTGCTGTCGTTCCTGACCAAGATCGCCAGCGGCTACTGGAAGACGATGGACCCTCAGAACGGCTACACGGCGATCTCGCGGCGGGCGCTCGAGACGGTCGACATCGACGCCCTCTACGACAGGTACGGCTTTGCGAACGAGCTGCTGGTCCACCTGAACGTCCACGACCTGCGGGTGGCCGACGTCGCTATCCCGGCCGTCTACGGCGACGAGACGAGCCACATCAGGTACCGCTCGTTCGTGCCGACGCTCTCGAAGCTGCTGCTCTCGAGTTTCCTCTGGCGGCTCCGCCGGAAGTACCTCCTGATGAACTTCCACCCGCTGGCGCTGCTGTACGTCCACGGCGCGGCCTTTGCCGGCGTCGGCGCGCTGTTGGCCGGCGCGACGCTCGTCGCCGCCCTGCTCGGAAGCGCCTCGACGACGCTCGGCGTCTCCGCGGTGCTCGGACTGGCGATCGGGACCTACGCGCTGATCCAGGCGATGATCTACGACATGCGCGAGAGCGAGGACCTCGAGGTGCGCGTCCAATGAAACTGATCGTCACGATCCAGCACCCCGGTCACGTCCACTTCTACAAGCACGCGATCAGGGAACTCGAGTCAGAGGGCCACGAGGTCCACGTCGTCGCCCGCGACAAGGAGATCGCCGTCGACTTACTCGAGCGCTACGGCATCGATCACACCGTGCTGGCGGGCGAGAGCGGCACGCTCGCCGAGCTGGCGGTCGTCCAGGCGACCTACGAGTGGCGGCTGCTCCAGTACGCCCGCCGGATCGATCCGGACGTCATCACCGGCATCGGCGGCGTCGCCGCCGCCCACGTCGCGAAGCTCACGGACGCGAGGAGCGTCGTCTTCACCGACACCGAGCACGCGACGCTCATCAATACGATCACGCACCCGATCGCCGACGTCGTCTGCACGCCGACGTGTTACACCAAGCGGATCGGCAGCCAGCAGGTGACCTACCCCAGCTACCACGAACTCGCCTACCTCCACCCCGACCGGTTCACCCCCGACCCGGGCGTGTTCGACTCGATGGACGTCGGTCCCGAGGACACCATCGCCGTCGTCCGCCTGAACGGCTGGGACTCCTCGCACGACATCGGAGCGACCGGCCTCGACGACGTGAGCGCGGTCGTCCGCCGGCTCGAGGACGCCGGTGCGGAGGTGCTCATCACCTCCGAGATCCCGCTGCCCGACGAACTCGAGCGCTGCCGGGCGACGGTGCCGCCCGACGAGATCCACCACCTCCTCGCCTACACGGACCTGTTCCTCGGCGAGGGCGCGACGATGGCCTCCGAGTGTGCGAACCTCGGCACCCCCGCGGTGTACGTCAACAGCCTGACGATGGGGTACACGGACGAACTCGAGGAGGAGTACGGGCTGCTGTACAACTTCCCCGAGGAGGGCGGGCAGGCCGCCGCCCTCGAGCAGGCGGTCGAGATCCTCGAGGCGCCCGACGGCGGCCCGTGGGAGGAGCGCCACGAGCGGCTGCTCGCCGACAAGGTGGACACGACGAACGTGATCCTCGAACTGCTCGAGGACGTCGCCGGCGCCCGGAAACCACCCGCCGTCATCACCGGTGAGCGGACGGCACCCGCCCCACAGCTATGAGCGTCCCGACCGCCGCGACGGAGACCCGCGCCGCCGAGATGCGGGTGCTTCAGCTGGTCAACACGCCGCGGTCGTTCTTCGAGAAGCAGGTCGACGTCCTCGAGCGCCTCGGTGTCGAGTGTACCACGCTGACGGTTCCGGGGGTCCACTCGCCCGAGGAGACGCGCTCGCCGGTCGACTACGCGAAGTACTACCCGCAGGTGCTCAACCACCTCCGGGGCGACTACGACCTGGTTCACGCCCACTACGGGCTGATGGGACCGTTCGCGATCGCGCAACCCGCGGTTCCGACCGTCTTGACGCTGTGGGGCTCCGATCTGATGATGGATCACCCGTTCGTCCCGCGGCTCAGCCGCCTCTCCGCCCGATTGAGCGACGCCGTCATCGTCCCCTCGCGGGTGATGGGCGAGGCGCTGTCGACGCCACACCACCTCGTTCCGTGGGGGATCGACACCGAGCTGTTCCGGCCGATCGACCGCGACCGCGCCCGCGAACACGTCGGCTGGGTCACCGACGAACCGATCGCGCTGTTTCCCTACAAGGCCGGCCGGGAGGTGAAGAACTACCCGCTCGCCGAACGCGTCGTCGACGCCGCCGACGCGGAGGTCGACCTGCGGACGCTGAACGACGTCCCCTACGAGGACGTCCCCTACTACATGAACGCCGCCGACCTCGTGCTCGTCACCTCCAGACGCGAGAGCGGGCCGATGGTCGTCAAGGAGGCCGCCGCCTGCAACGTCCCCGTCGTCTCGACGGACGTCGGGTTCGTCCGCGAGACGATCGAGGACGTCTCGCACTCGTACGTCTGTACCTCAGTCGACGAACTGGTGGCGGGCCTCGAGGCCGTCGTCCGCGACCGACCCCGGTCGGACGGACGCGAGCGCGTCGACGGGCTGAGCCTCGAGAGTTCGGGCGAGCACGTGCGAGCCGTGTACCGGAACGTTCTCGCGGGCGAGTAAGCCCGGCGCGAACTCGCTTTCGACGACCGGACCAGCGAGTGTCGCGGCCAGCGGCCGGAGATGTGGGCCACAGGACGGCTCACCCGTAATCCGACCGGCCGTACCGTGGACGGGTCCGCTCGAACCGGGACCGACAACACGATCGCGTAGCTCCCCAGCGCTCCGAGGATTGCGAGCGACGCGGTAGCCGTGGCGACCGGCTGTACGCTGCAGACCGCGCCCGGCGGGCCCGCGTCAGTCAGACCACCACACGTCGTTCGACTGCCAAGCGGGTTCCGGCGACCGACCCCTCAGTTTACGTGCGGCGCCGCGGCCCACCCGGAGGGGCTCGAGGACGAAGTGACGGCACGAACGCGCCGTGGCCGACCGGTCCGAGAGCAACCGACGGGTGCGAAAAGAAGACGAAGTCGAATCGAGGGAATGACGGCGACTAGCCGTCGACCTGCACCCGGAAGTCGATCGCCCGGTAGGCGTTCTCCTCGCTGGGGTCGTCGGGGACGTCACCCTCGTAGAGCAACACGACCAGCCGGAGGTCGTCGCCGGTCATCGTCGGCTCGAACGTCAGCGTGTGGTTGACGCGTTCGCCGTCGGCGACGCTGATCTGCTCGCGCTCGAGTTCGTCCTGCTCGTGGATCTCGATCGACTGGGCGTCCCTGTCGACCTGCTGGAGCTGGACGACCGCCGTGTACTCGACGTCCTGACCCTCCTGGTTTACGATCGAGACGGGGAACTCCGCGCCCTCACCCGCCGTGAACGTGTCCGGATACCAGGTCGTGGTCTCGCCGTCGACGCCGTCGGTCAGGACGTGAAACTCGGTGTAGGACTCGTCGTGGTCGGCTGGCGTCGCGACCATGTAGCCGAACCCGATGAGCGCGATCAGGATGGTGACGATGAACAGGACGTTGTACACCCCGAGAGAGGCGTCGTCGCGTCGGCGGGGGCGCGATCTGGACGGCTCGCGCGTGAACAGAAACCCGGTGAGCAGCATGACCGACGGCGCGTAGCGCTTCTCGGCGGGCACCTGCCACCGAACGACGAACGCGGCGAGCGTGAGCACGCCGATCAGCGCACAGAGGCCGACGAGAATCGGGAACAGCGTGACCCCGTACGGCGTGAAGTGCGAGACGAGCACGACCGCCGGAAACAGCGCGATGCTGAACACGACCGAGAGCCCGACGCGTTCGACCGGCTCGAGCATGTAGTCGTGTGGCAGGCGCTCGAGCAGGTTGCCCGTCCGCTCGGTCGCGTCGTCCCGGTCGTTCGGATCGAAGTCGTGCATCGCCGGGTAGAGAACGGCGAGCATGGCGTAGCCCGGAACGAACAGGATCAACGGCAGCGCGAAGACCGTCCGAACGGCGCCGCCGACGTCGGCGTACACCATGAGTCCCGCCGCCGCGGTGTAAACGATGACGGCCAGAAGATCCAGAAACCACAGTCGTCCAGCGTTCATTGGCCGGGACTAGCGGTCGAGGCGGGTTTATTATGTCCCGGATAAATCGAACGTCGGCGGGCCGTTACGACCGAATCCGAGCCCGATAGCCAGAAACCGACGACTTATTAACCTGCTATACGTCCCACCGACTAGACACGGCGACCGGTGTGAGGCGTCGACACCACGACCGATTATCGAGGCGTTGGAACAGACCACGACGAGACATGTACGGGAACACGACGAAACGTGATCGCCAGTAGCGCGCCGTTTCTCGCGGGTCTCGAGTTCCCGCTCGAGGAGCCGGTTCTCATCTTCACCATCGCGATGGCGGTCTTTCTCGCGGGGCCGCTGGTCGTCAAGCGGCTCGGCCAGCCGGGGATCGTCGGCATCGTCGTCGTCGGTGCCGCGATCGGGCCGAACGCGCTGGGGCTCGTCGAGCACACCTCGGCGATCGTCCTGCTCGGCGAGGTCGGCCTCATCTACCTGCTGTTTACCGTCGGGCTCGAGCTCGACTTACAGGGGTTCAAGGACGCCCCGGAGAACGCCGCGCTGTTCGGGCTGGCGAGTTTCTTCCTGCCGTTTCTCGTCGGGACGGCGGTGACGTACACGGTTCTCGGCCTCGAGTTCTACGCCGCGTTGTTGCTCTCTGCGGTGTTCGCCTCCCACACCCTGCTCGCGTACCCGATCGTCAACCGGCTGGGCGTGACGAAAAACCGCGCCGTCACCGCCGTCTTCGGCGGCATTCTCTTTACTGACACGCTCGCGCTGGTCGTCCTCGCGATCGTCACCGGTGCGGTCGACGGTGACGTCACCGTCTGGCTGTTCGCCCAGGTGTTCCTCTCGCTCGCGATCCTCTTCGGCGGCGCCTGGTTCGTCATCCCGCCGCTCTCTCGCCGGTTCTTCCAGAACTTCAGCCAGGAGAGCTACTTCGAGTTCCTGTTCGTGATGGTGGCGATCTTTGCCGCCGCCAGCCTCGCGGAGGTGCTCGAGCTCTCGCCGATTCTCGGCGCGTTCGTCGCCGGAATCGCGCTCAACCGGCTGATCCCGCAGGGCGGGACGCTGATAAACCGCATCGAGTTCGTCGGGAACGCGTTCTTCATCCCGTTTTTCCTGTTACACGTCGGGATGCTGGTCGACCCGTCCGTGATCCTCGACGGGCCGCAGACGCTCCAGATCGCCGCGGTGATCATCGCGATCATGATCGGAACGAAGGCGGCGGCCGCTCAACTCGTCGCGGCCGTCCAGGGCTATACGAACCTCGAGCGCAACGTCATCTTCGGGCTCTCGACCGGGCAGGCCGCCGCCGCGCTCGCGATTACGCTCATCGGCTACGAGGCCGAGCTGTTCGGATCCGAGGTCCTCAACGCCGTCGTCCTGATGCTGCTGGTGACCGCCCTGGTCAGCCCCTGGCTCACCGAGCGGGCGGCGACCGCGCTCGCACTCGAGCGGGAAGTCGGGGACGGCGCGGACAGCGTGAGTGACCCGAACATCCTCCTTCCGCTCTCACACCACGCGGAGCTCCAGGAGCGGCTGCTCGAGCTCTCGTTCGTGCTCAAAGGCGAGCGCGGAACCGAGCCGGTCCACGTCCTCACCGTGGTCCAGCCCGACCGGAGCAAATCGCCCGAAACCCAGATCGCCGAGGTCCGCCAGGAGCTCGAGGGGGTCGCCGCGATCGGCGGCGCCGCCGAGACGCCGGTTCACACCGAGGCGCGAGTCAACCACAACGTCGCAAGCGGAATCGTCCAGGGAGCCCTCGAGGTCGAGGCCAACCAGATCCTGATGGGGTGGGACGCCACCCAGTCGTTCAGCCACCGGATCTTCGGTAGCATCATCGACCAGGTGCTCGACCGGACGTCGCTGCCCGTACTCATCTCGCGGCTCGGTCACCCGATCAACACGACGAAGCGACTGTTCGTCGTCGTCCCCATCGGAGCCGACCACCACGAGGGGTTCTACGAGGCAGTTCACATCACGAAGCGACTCGCCGCGAGCCTCGGAGTGCCGATGACGGTGCTGGTCGTCGAGGGGACGTCCCACCAGTTCGAGCGCCTGTTCGAACTCGTCGAGGAAGACGTCAGCGCGGAATTCGAGGAGGTAGCGGAGTGGGGACAGCTGCTCCCCGACCTCGAGGAGCGAACCGACGGGGACGACCTGATCGTCTCCATCTCGCCCCGCCGAGGCGACGTCGGCTGGCACACCGAGCTCTCGGATCTCCCCGCCCGACTGGCCGACCTGCCACCGGCGTCGTTCATCACGATCCACCCGCGACAGGGTGAGCCGGAGTACGACCGCCAGTACCTCCGCATCGAGTGAGCAGTCCGACCGGCGGAGCAGTTCGGACCGGACGACTCCGCGGAGAGCCCCCGGTCGCTCGAACTCGAGCGTCGGAGAACGACCCGTCGACGCGCGATAGACGGCCGAAACGGTCTCGAGAGCGGTCTCGAGTCGCGAACGCTCAGTCGAGCGCGACGGAGGAGTAGTTGGGGGCGAGCAGCTCCTCGGTTCGGAGGTCGGTGGAGACGCAGTGGTCGAGCCAGCCGAGGGCGTCGTTCGCCCGGAGTTTGTGCCGAGGCGGTAGCTCGTGGAGGTACGCCCGGTCGGGGAACAGCCGCTGGTCCAGGTTGTACTGGTTGAACACCTCGATCCGGTCGGGCCAGGCGCCCTGGGGCGATCGGACGAACGGCGTCTTCTTGCAGACGTAGCCGCGGATCGCGTTGAGGACCTGGGACTTGTGCGGCCGATCCGGCGGCGAGTGACGCAGGATGTCGGGGTCGAGCTGTTCGATCGCCTTGAGGAACGTTCGCGTGTTCCGGTGTTCCGGTGGCGTCGTCAGGTGCCAGTCGAGCAGTTCGACGTCGGTGATCAGCATCGACTCGAGGTAGTTGTCCGCGAGGTGGACCCGGAAGGGCAGCGTCGGCTGGTTCGCGATCCCACAGCAGTCGAGGCGGTTGTGGACGTTCTCCGCGCGGTCGTAGTAGGTGACGAGTTCGGAGCCGATCGCATCGAGGACGAACGAGTGAGGGTCGCCGTCGACGTTGGTACAGCGAGCGACCGTCTCGCTCTTCTCGAGGACGTAGCCGAAGCGGTCGACGAGCACCTGGACCGGGTCCGGATCGGGCTCGAGCTGTGGCAGCGGCAGGCGCTTGCCGAACATATCGACGTGCTTTCGCTCGACGAAGTGACCGCGGATCAGCGTATCACAGAGCAGCCCGTGATACATCGTATCCACGTCGATACCGCCCGTGTACCCCGCGTGGTGGATGTGAAGCGACTCCTTGATCCCCTGGGAGTACATCGTCTTCTCCGGCCCCGCCATCAGGTAGCGCTCGTCGGGCTCGAACACCGTGTGCTCGGCGCCGTACTGCGCTGCCAGCTTTTCGGCGCCGACGGTCTCCGGGTCGCCCGCGCTACCGATCGTGTAGCAGTGCTCGATCGAGGGGACCTGCGAGAGCAACAGCCGGGAGTCGTAGCCCGCCGAGAGCAACAACCCCTCGCGACCGGGGTTTCGAGAGCGACGCGCGATAGCCCGTCGGAGCCGTGCCGCGAGCTCGTCGACGTAGTCGAACTCCTGGGGATTGTAGACGAAGCGCTCGAGCGTTCCGACCTCGGAAGCCGTGAGGAAGCCGTCGAACGGGACCCTGTGAAGCTGCTCGAGCAGCGTCTTCTCGCCGAAGACCGTCCCGATGTGCATGAACTCGCGCAGCGAGTCGCGGTGGACGTCGTGTCGATCAGTCGTTCGGGCGACGGCGGCCGCGTCCGTCCCGAACGTTCGCACGCCGCAGTCGTCCGTGTAGAAACACTCCCAGGACCGGATCGGATCGGTGGCGACGATCGTCTCGTCGTCGGTGTCGACGACGGCGACGTACGAGCCGTTGAGGACCGACAGTGCGTCCGTGCCGTACTCCTTGAAGGTGTCGAGCAGCCACGCTGCGGTGTTGGCGCCGGCGGAGTTCGGGGGAAACGCCTCGCCCCAGACCACACAGCAGCCGTCGTCGCGGTCGGCGACCGAACTTCGGCTCGGGATACCGAGTCCGGGATCGCGAATCCCGACGGTGAGCGTCGGACCCTCGAGAACCTCGTCGAACTGGCGTCGCGAGCGGTGTCGGTAGAAGTCGTCCCGATCGCCGAAGACGCCGAACAGTTCCTTGTTCATAGCTTGGTAGTCGTCGTGTGAGCGTCTGACGGGGTCCGTGCGGTGTGTGGACGACCGTCGTCCCACCGCGTACACCGGCATCGAACGCACCCGTCCCGGTTCATACACGACAGGTGACGAGTAGCGCTATTAACTATGGGCGAAATAAGCCCTCGTCGGTCTCGATTTCACGTGTTTTCGCTCCCCCAAGATCGGCCGTCGGGGGACGAAGTCGCCGGCGAGCGTGCGCTTCGAGAGCAGGGCACACCTCGGAACGTGACACGACGAGTTGGCGACCGCGAGCGGACTGGCGGAAACGGCACGTCCCGCAGACTCGGCGGCTCGGGCGGCTGAATACGGACTGGTGAAAGCTGCAGCGACGTCCTCGACTCGCCGCGGTTTGGCGAGTTTTACCGCGGTTTGGCGGATTTCGGACGCGTTCGCCGCCCGACGACGTCCATGCAACCATTGTTACCGCGCCCGCCCGCGCGGGGTGGGGATGAATCGACGTGAAACGAGTCGGTAAGACTGTACAGACTGTTGCACAGTGTTCTGAAACATATTATCTAGGATATAAGAGGTGGTTACGAACCAGATAAGAAAAACCCTTCACTGCATCGGAAGCAGTACAGATGACTCGACAAAACAGGCGGCGATTCATTGCGAGTGCCGGAGCGGCGGGAATTGCGACCGGATTGGCCGGCTGTGTTGACAGCCTCCGCGACACAGGCGCGGGCGGAGACGACGACGACGGCGGCGCGAACAACACCTCCACGGACGGCGGCAACGGCGGCGGAGATACGGACGAGGCCGACGATCCAGTCGAAGACGACGACGAGGTTGGAGAGCTCATCTCCGACTTCGACGAGGACTTCGACAGCTGGTACGAACTCGACTCCTACGGTGACTTCGGAACCGAGACCGACGAGTACAAGACCGGCGAGCGGGCGCTTCGGATGGTCGCCGAGGAAGACGACGCGTACGTCGGCGTCCAGCGCTCGTTCTCCGAGCCCCTCGACCTGGAGGGCAAGAACCTCTCGCTCGCGCTGAAGGTCAACGAGCCGGAGTTCTACCGGATCGAAGTGCGCCTGCACGCGCCCGGGTCGGGGAACATGCTCCACCTCAACCGGACCCACACCGGGCCGTCGAACCACTGGATGCGCGTCGATCTGGGCGCGACCGGCGAGACCGGCAGCCCCGACCTGAGCGAGGTCTACGACATCCAGATCATCGCCCGGCGGCGCGACCAGGACGACCCGGACCTCGACTTCGTCGTCGACGAGCTGCGCGCGGTCGACGCCCCGGACACGGGCGTCGTGATGCTGACGTGGGACGACAACCACGAGAGCCAGTGGCGCGCCTTCGAGATGATGGAAGAGTACGGCTTCCCCGGCACCGCGGGTGTCATCCACCACGCCGTCGGCGCCGGCGACCGACTCGACACCGGCCAGCTCCGCGAGATGCAAAGCGCCGGCTGGGACATCGTCTCTCACCCCCATCCCGAGGGTAACTGGAGCACGCCGTTCACCGAGGAGGACTTCGACGAGAACGAGCAGCGCCAGATGCTCGAGGACTCGAAGCGCTGGCTCCAGCAGCGCGGCTTCGAGGAGGGAGCCGAGCACTACATCGCGCCGGGTAACGTCCGCGACGCCACGAACGTCGAACTGCTGCGCGAGATCCACGAGTCGTCGCTCAGCTTCGGCGGCGGGAACACCGGTATCCCGATGACCGACACCCACGCGATGGGGCGGATCGACGGCCACGACGTCGACCTGGTCAAGGACTACATCGACCTCGCCGCGAAGTACAAGCAGGCGTGTATCCCGATGTGGCACGTCGTCGGCGAGGAGTACGACAACGCCGAAGTCACCGAAGACGAGTACGAGGAGATCCTCGAGCACATCGACGACGCCGACGTCGAGGTTGTCACGCAGTCCCAGATCGCCAGCGACGACTTCTAACCGCTCGCACCGAACCCCGCGCTAGCACACCACGATTCCGGTGGAAATCGACAGCCCGTCTTTTCTCGAGCGATCACCGGAAACGCACTCGACGCCGACGGAGAGCGACACTCCGGGCGCGAGACACGCGCCGACAGCGTCGCGTGACTCGGCGATCCTCCCGGCTCGTTACGCGGGAGATAATAATACCGTTGAGGGGGCTAGCTGTGTCCAATGCCGACCGTCAGCGTCGTTATTCCGACGTACAACCGCGAAGAGATCCTGCCGCGGGCGATCGATAGCGTCCTCGCTCAGACGTACGACGACTGGGAGCTGCTCGTCGTCGACGACGGCTCGAGCGACGACACCGTCGACGTCGTCCGGAGCTACGAGGACGACCGCGTCCGCTGTCTGGAACACGAGACGAACCAGGGGGCGAACGCCGCACGGAACACCGGAATCGACGAGGTCGAGGGCGAGTACGTCGCCTTCCTCGACTCCGACGACGCCTGGGACGAGACGAAACTCGAGAAACAGCTCGATGCCCTCGAGGCCAAACCCGACGACGAGAACTGGGTGGCCGCCTACTGCGGCTTCGAGATCAACGCGGCCGGCAGCGGCTGGTGGCTCAAAGAGCGCGTCGCCGCGGTGCTCGCGCTGGCCGACGAGGAGCGGCCGATGGAGGGCGGCGAGGAGCTGATCGGCGAGGTGCTTGCCGACAACGTCCATTCGGGAGCAGGTTCGACGCTGATCGTCGAGACCGACGTCGCCCGCGAGATCGGCGGCTTCGACGAGGAACTCGAGCGGTTTCAGGACCCGGAGTTCCTGCTTCGCATCCTCGAGGTCGGAAAGGTCGCCTACGTCGACGAACCGCTTGTCACCCGGTTCGAGACGCCGGTGCCGGACGCCGAGACGATCGAACGCGCCGACGAGCAGTACCTCGGAACGTACGCCGACACCGTCGAGGCGCTCGAGGCCGAGGGGTACGAGATCCGGGCCGCACACAACCTCGTGCTCGCGAAGCTGTTCCTGCGGGAGGGCGAACTCGCGAAAGGTGTCGGCTACCTGCGTCACTCGACGGCGAGCCCCCGTCACGGGCCGGGACTCACCTGGGCGACCGCACAGGGGCTGCGCGGCCGAGGAGCGCCCGCGGTCGCCGGAGCGGCGGCGCTCGCGGCCGTCGCGGCGGTCGTCTGGTTCCGGCGGTAAGCGCGTCGGTCGATCCGGCTATCTCACCGCCGACGGTTTCGGCTCGCATCAACACGCCTTTCACCCTCCGGCCGGTAGGGTGTGTATGGGTTTTGGTAGCTACGACGAGTCCGAGCAACAGCACCAACAGCGCGACGACGAGGACGTCGACGCGGTCACCGTCCACGAAAACGATCACGACGGGGAACTAACGTTCGAATCCGAGCTGTCGACGGCAGAACTCGTCTCGCAACTCGGTTCGATGAAAGACGACGAGGAGTAGTCGCGTCACCTGGTTCTCGACGGCTGGTACTCGAGGGAGAGCCGTCCGTCCGCGCGCCGTTCGACCCAGACGATCTCGCTCGCGAGCGCCGACAGGGCGCGCATCGTCGCCTCGTCGTGGCGGGTGTACTCGACGCCGATCGTCGCGATCCCGGTGGTCGAACGGCCGGCCTCGAGAAACGACGCGAGGACGGTCGCCGGCGCTTCGGCGGACTCCTCGAGGATCGGAGAGATCGAGGCGATCGACAGCGAGACGGGGCCGGACGACGCGACGAACGCGTCGTGAAGCTCCGAGAGCGCGACCGTCGTCCGTTCGATGTCGCCGGGGACGGGCGTGCGGATCGTCGGCGTCTCGCGGTACAGCGCCGTCAGCCGCTCACCGGCCGTCGTCTCGACCACCCCGAGTCGATCGAACTCGTCGCCGCACGGCGACTCGAGGCGGGCGGTGCTCTCCTGGCCAGTCGTGACGGCGATCGCGGCGCCGGCGGTCGCAGCGTCGCGTGCGAGAAGGGCGAAGGGAAGCTCTCGGCAGTCGGAATCCGCCGGCATCGCGACCAGAACGGTCGCTCCGGGCGAGAGCGTCGGCGGTATCGGCTGGTCCTCGAGGTCGAACGCTGCCGGGTCGGGCGGCGAGTAGGTCGTGGAAGTCATGGAATCACGGCGGTCGGCTCCGAAAAACCGGCTCGCGGGCGGCCGACGGGGGTAGCCGCGCTAGACGGACGCACGCAATCGCGAGCGACGCGGAAAATCGGAACCGAACGGTTAGCGTCCCGTTGGGACGCGAGGAACAAGTGTGTTTCGTCAGCGGGTTCGCTCAGATCCGAAGATACTGCACCAGTTCGCTCTCGGCGTTGACCCGGTGAACCCAGCGACAGAGCGGCTTCGCCCGCGAACCGATCGGGTCGGGAAACTCCGCCAGAATCTCGAGCAGTTCGGAGAGCCCGACGGCCCGGAAGAAGATCGCGATCGCGAGGAAGATCACCAGCCCTGCGGGGGGAACGACGAACAGCGAGATCGGAACCAGCCCGAGAACCGGGATCGCGATCGGCGCCGAGAGAGCGTTCGCGAGCGCGAAGATCGGAACGGCGGCGACGACGGTCGTGGCGACGACGCGGCCGAACCTCGCGTCGGAGACGGGGTCGAACCCGACCTGCCAGGCGCTCCAGACGTGGAAGATCGCCATCGAGCCGTAGCCGATCGAGGTCGCGACGGCCGCGCCGTGCATGCCGTAGCGGGGGATCAACAGCGCGTTGAGGACGACGTTGATGACCGCCGCCGATCCGGTCGCCATGATCGGGTACGTGAGTTCGCCCTTCCCCTGGCTGACCGCGAGGATCGGGCGGGCGAGGGCGAACCCGAGCGCGCCGGGGAGCAACAACAGCAGCGGTTCGACGACGGGTTCGGAGCCGGCTCCCCAGTACACCGGGACGACGTCTCGAGCGAGGGCCGCGATGCCGAGTGACATGATCGCGGTCAACAGGAACGTGTACCGGGTCGTTCGCGCGGAGAGCCGCGAGACGAGCTGGTTTTTCCCCTGCGACCAGAGCTCCGACGTCGAGTGGACGAACACCGTCTGGAGGGTCACGGGAACGAACCAGAGGAACTCCGCGAACACCAGCGCCGCCTTGTAGTGACCGACCTCCTCGCTGGTCCCCAGCGCCTGCAGCATCATCACGTCGATGTGATACAGCGACATGAGCAGGAAGACGAGCACGATCGACAGCGAGTTGAACGTCATCATCTCCCGCCGCGGGAACGACTCGTCGGGGAACTCGAAGACGCTCCTGAGAGACTGATAGAAGTGCAGGACGATCATCCCGAGCGTCGCCGCAAGCGCCGTCGCGACGATCTGGCCGAGGAGCGCACCGACGACGCCGAAACCGAAGTAGACCAGCGGGAGCGCGACCGCGACGAACATCACGTTGTAGAGGACTTTCAGCGGCTCGGAGTACTTCTCGAGGCCGAAGCCCATCAGCGACTTCCGGGCGAACGCCCAGTACTGGGAGGCGAGGACGAGCGCGATCAGCACGTAGAAGTACGTCGTGAACTCGGGGCTCCAGACGATTTCGAACACGCCAGCGTACGTGAGAACGCCCAGCACCGTCACGCCGAGCACGCCGAGCAGCGTCGCGAGTCGGAAGTAGTAGCCGATGACGTGGGCCTCCCAGCGAGGGTCGTCGCGGTCCTCGGCGACGTACTTTCGGACACCGTCGGCGATGCCGGAGCTGACGAGAATCATGAAGATAGCGTGAGCGGACATCACCGTCGCGTACGCGCCGAACTCGGAGGGGCCGAGCCACCGGTAGAGAATCGGCGTCGAGAGGATCCCCAAAACGAGATGGACGAACTTACCGCCGGCGACCGAGAGAATACCGCTCAACAAACTCCGTTGCACGGGATCACCTCAGAACGAGGGGGAGACGCCGCGGGGCTACCCCGCCGACGGCGGTCGCGCCAACGGGCGTTCCGGGGGACTGATTCGCGCATGTGGAGTCGGTACCGAAGATTCCCTACCGAAGTAGTTTATTATGGATCTACTAGGGGTGCGAGCTTAGTACGTGCCTAGACGGTTTTCGACCGCACATCGGACGAACAACCGCCGATTACGGCCCAATAACGGTAAAAGAGAGCGAGGAAATCCGCGTGCGATCGGAGACTGGCGAGGTTACAGCGCTCGGAACTCGGCTCCGGGGCGAGTTACAGGTAGGCGTTTCGGTCGAACTCGGTCGAGCCGTTTCTATCGTCGACGCCGTTGTAGATCCGGTTGTTGAGCACGCGCGTCCCGTTGGCGACCGAGTCGATTCGAAGCCCCTCCTGGCCCCGGTCCGATCGGAGGTACGATCCCATGATGAGCGGGTCGGCTCCGTGTGCGAGCACCGGGTAGTCGGGCGTCATGAGCGTGCTCTGGTGGACGAGCGTATCGGAGGCGACGATTTCGACACCGCGGCGGCGCGAGTCGCCGTTTGTCCTGACGCTGCAGGATCGAACCTCGGCGCCGTCGCGGTTGAGTCGGAACGCCGACGTGTGATTCTCCGAGCCGACGTCGCCGCGGACGGTGACGTTGGTGAGCACCGCGCGGCGGGGGTTCGCGGCGCTCGTCTCCCTGAGGAAGACCGCGAATCCGCCGTCGGTGTTCATCCTGATGTCCGTGTCCGAAACGATGACCTGCTCGGTGGATCTTCGCGTGCTGATCGCGTCGGCGACGATGTTACCGTCGACGCGAATGTCGCAGTCGCGGATTTCCGTGTACTCGCCGTTCTGGATGAGGACGGCCTCGCCGTTCGCGGACGCGAGGTTCATCGTCGTGTCTTCGATCTGGACGATGCCGCCGTCCTGGACGCGAACCGCGTTCTGGCGCTGGTCGTCGGGGCGGTTCGTATCGACCTCGAGGGTCGCGCCCTTGATCGAGCTGTCGTAGCCGCCGATCCGGATCTGAGCGACGTTGCTGTTCCTGTAGTGGCCGCCGCGGACGCGGATGCTCCCGCTCCCGCCCTTCGCGTAGAGGCCGTTGTCCGGGAACCCTCCGAGGACGCAGTCACGGTAGGTGAGCGTCCCGGCGTTGTAGTCGTTCGAGATGATCCCCGTCGGGCCGACCCAGTGGTTGCCCGCGTGGGGCGTGTACTTGTTGTACTCGCCGCCGTGGGGTGCGCGGAATCGCTCGACGAGTCCGCTCCCGCTCGGGTCCCTGATGGCGAAGCGGCCCGGCCCCCACGTACCGCTGTCGTGGGTGCCGACGAAGTCGATGTCCCGGACCAGGAGGTCGTCCGTGACGTCCGCGTCGATCAGACGCAGGCCGGTGCCGTCGGCGCGCCAGTCGATATCGAACCCTTCGAAGTGGAGGCCGTTGCCGGGTGCGGCGGGAATGCCGAGGTTGAACAGGCGGTGGTTGCGCGGTCGGTTGAAGTTGTGGTAATCCGCCGGAACGATATCGGCGTCCGGGCCGTACAGACCGAAGTTTTCGAAGTTGACGAATCGGAACTCCTGGTCGAAGTAGTATCGCCCCTCGGGGAAGTACAGCAGCGTGTCGTCGGTCTTGAAGTTCTCGATGATCGGATTGACCGAGTTGTTCCGGCTCGTGTGCTGGGCGCCGGCGGCGTTCGGGTCGGCGCCCTCGTCGACGACGTTGATGACCGTTCTGTACTGGTCGAACAGTTCCTGACGCTCGCTGGACGCGGAGACGCTCGAGGTCATGAAGGCGAGTGCCGCCGTCGAACCGGCGAGTCCGGAGAGCATCGATCGACGGGAGAGCGAGCGCGATCGGCCGTCGTCGGAGGTAGTGGTCGCTGTCTCAGATGCGGAGGGCCCGGCAGTGGGTCTGCTGTCCTGCATTGAGAGGACGATTGGACAGTTCGGACGAGTATCTGCGCATTAATATCATCAGCGTTTATATTAGATGTTCCAATAATCTCACAAAATACTATATCTTTTGAATATATGTTAAGATATACTGTTTTAGCATATAGTGAGAGAGCGAGTCTAGTAGGTACCGAGCCGGCGCTCGAGACGGGCGATAACACGGAGCCGGGACGGCTCACGTCAGGGACGAGCCACACAGTTCGGCGATTGCGCGGCGAAGCCGTTGAGAAATAGCGGATTTCGAAACGTCGAGTCGTTCGGCGAGTTCGTTCTGCGAGATCCCCCGTGGGACGTCGAAGTAGCCCTCTTCGTAGGCGACGGTGAGCAGTTCCTGTTGCTTCGGCGTGAGGCCGACGACGCCGTCTTCGCCGTCGTCCGACATTCGGAGGTGGTTGACCTGGAACGTGATGTCCCGACTGCGGCAGTACTCGTTGAACGAGACGAGCGCGTCTCGACCGGGAAAGCGCAGCTGGATGATCCAGCCGTCTCGAGAGCTGGAGATGTCGAGGATTCGACCGCCGACTTCGGCCGTCTTCGCGTCGAAGGTGATCGCCCGATCGGTGAGCTGTACCCGGTAGACACGACGGCTGGGATAGCGGTCGACGAGGACCGGCTCGCAGACGGTCGGGTCGATTTCGAGGGCAGTCTCGAACTCGTCGAAGGTGGGTCCGTACGCCGTGACGAACAGCACCCGGTTGTCCCCGTCGAGGGTGGTCCAGTACTCGGGCTCGACGGTGATATCGGGGCTTCTGCCCAGCGTCGGTCGCAAGAAGAGGTCGCTGTGGTCGAGACGAACCTCCGCGATAATTCCACCCTCCGCCTGTGAACGTAAACCCGTCCGTTCAGAGCCGGCGGCGCCAGTGCTCACGATTCCACCCCGGTACCCAAGGGATGGTCTCGGTAATTACTCATTGTCTCACACGCGCTCATGAATTTCCCTATGCGCACCCGCCCACATGACGGTGGACGCTATACACATAATCAATCACTATTTGTGACACAATATGTATTCATGTTGTTTATTTATGTACTAATTTGTGATATCGGATGTGGTGAGAGTGCAGTTTTCATTCATATATTAAGTCGATCATAACGCACCGTTCGAATCGCGGAGTTTCCGTGAGACGGCCGTAAGCCATGGATTACGGCGGATCCTCGAGTTCGTCGAACAACAGCGTGAACAGCTTCCGTTCTGCCGCGCGGAAGTGTCGGTTGAACGTCGGTTGTGAGACGCCGAGCGACTGGGCGACCTCCTCGCCGGTGCTCTCGCGCGGCCACTCGAAGAACCCGCTGTAGTACGCCGTCTCGAGCGATCGGAGCTGTCGATCGGTCAAACTCTCGTACAGTTCGGTGCTGAACGCCTGGGGCGGCCGACCGGACCGCTCTCGTTCGCGGCGGGCGACCAGCTCCGTTCCCGGGTGCTTTCGCTCGAGCATACTGACGAACGAGCGAACGTCCGCGCCGCCGGGGAGTTCGACGATAACGCGCGTCTGGCCGCCCTCGGCGTCGATCGAGCACAGCACGCCGCCGTGGTCGGCGAGCGTCGTGGCGATCGTCGATCCGGAAACCGTGAGTTCGAACAGGTTGCCCTCCTCCCGGTCAGCGATCAGCCGAACGGCCATCACCGACGGCGACTCCGTCGCCGCCGCCTCGAGCGCGTCCGCTGACGTCTCGGAGGCGGTCACGAAGACCGTCGTCTCCTCGGCCGATCGTGGAACGACCGTCTCGACGTCGAGTCGACAGGAGGCCCGTCGAGCGATCGACGCGAGCGGGTCGTCGGCCCCCCGGAGCAGCAACTCGAGTTCGATGACGGTGTCGGTGAGCAGCGCTCGTTTGGTCTCGATCGCGCTGATCGCGTACGCGATCGTCTCGCCCAGCGCCTCGAACATCGACAGCGTGTCGTCGTCGAACGCCGCGGGACGGTCGGCGTACAGCGTGAGGACGCCGTAGACGTACTGGTCGTAGACGAGCGGGACGCTGAGTACCGACTGGAACTCCCGGTCGAGTGCGGCCCGTCGCCACTCGAGCCCGCGCGGCTCACGGACGACGTTGTCGACGACCGTCGGCTCCCGGGTCGAGGCGGTCCGTCCCGACGGGTCGCCGGAATCGGCGCCGACGGGCAACGAAACCGTGTTCAGGTAGCCGTCGTTGTGTCCGGCCCAGGTCCGCGGCGTGATCTCGTCCATCGCGACCGACGTCTCGCCGATCATCGCCAGTTCGACCCACTCGAGTTCGGCGAGCTCCCGACAGGTGCCGCGTTCGATCTCCTCGCGGCTGTCGGCGCTGACCAGGAGCTTGCTGATCTGGCGGCGCCGTTCGTCGATCGCCTCGAGGCGCTCGAGGCGCGACTGGGTCCGGGACAGCTCGAGTTCGCGGTCCCTGACGTGCGACTCCCGCTCGAGGCGTTCGAGCGTGACCTCGGCGGTCGCAGCGAGGGACTCGAGGGTGTCTCGCTCTCGAGTGTCGAACGCCTCGAGGTCGGAGGCCGTCGCGAACAACACGCCGCTGCCGGCGATCGGCACCGCGACCATCCGGTCCGTTCTGACGCCGACCTGAGAGACGAACGAACCGAGCGTCTCCCGGTCGTAGACGGCCGGCTCCCCCTCCTCGAGCGTACGTCCGAGAACCGTCTCCTCGCGCGCGAGCGTCGGCAGGTCGAACGGCGGCGTCGACTCCCGCGTCGAGAACGCCACCGGCCTGAGTACGTCGCCGTCGGCGAGATAACAGCCGGCGAGTTCCGCGTCGACGAGATCGACGGCCACGTCGACGACGGTCTGGCAGACGTCGGGGCGAGTTTCGGCGTCGAGCAGCGTCCGCGTCGTCCGGTGGATCGCCGTCACCGCCTCCGTCGACGCCCGGCTGTCGGTGTCGTCCCGGATCACGCAGACCGCGTGCTCGTCGTCGGGCAGCAACGAGACCGACACGGAGACCGAGCGCGGTCCGTCGGGCGTCTCGAGGCTCCCCTCGATCGGGTCCATGCGCCTGACGACGGGCGACTGAAGCCTGTCGTCGAGCGCGTCGACGATCCCCGAAGGGAGCAACGACGCGGGTGAGTGGCCGACGATCGCGTCGGCTTCGAGCAGTTCGAACATCGCGGCGTTGGCGAGCGAGATCGTCGCCCGGTCGGCCGACGGCGGGTCGCCCGACAGCTCGAGGACGAACACGCCCGACTCGACGGCGTCGAGGACGGACTCGAGGTGGGCGACCCGGTCGCGTCGGTCGCCGGCGACGGTTTTTCTGAGCGTGACGTCGCGGGCGTAGACGGAGACGCCGGTTTCGGTCGGATGGACGTACACTTCGAACCACGCCTCCAGCGGCCTGAACTCCGTCTCGAACTCGACCAGCGAGCCCGTCGTCCGGGCCTCGAGGAACCGCTCGTAGAACGGACCGGTAACCGACTCCGGCAGCAGGTCCCAGACGACGGTTCCCTCGAGGTCGACGCGGCCGTCGAACAGCGCCGTCGCCGCCTCGTTCGCGTAGGTGAGCTCCCAGCGGTCGCCGAGCGTGAAGAACGCGTGTTCGATCCCCCCGGCGGCCTCCTCGAGTCGCGCGTCGGGTTCGGGTCGGCGCCCCGCATCGGTGACGGTGAGAACGAGGCCCTCGAGCGTCGGGTCTGCGAGCCGGTTCGTACACGTCACCTCCGAGACGTGCCACGTTCCGTCGGCGTGTCCGAGCCGGAGCACCGCCGATCGCGTCGTTCCGGTGGTCCCCCCCGCGACCGCACCGACGGCGTCGTCGACGGCGTCGTGATCGTCCGGGTGGACGAGCCGGCGCAGCCGCGTTCGCTCGAGTTCGTCGGGCGTGTACCCCATCTCGCGTTCGAACGCCGGACTCGCGTAGCTGATCGCACCCTCGGCCGTGAGCACGAGCACCAGCGCGTTCGAGTGTTCGAGCGCCGACCGGTGGTAGCGGTCGCCTCCGGTGCGGGTCTCGAGGCGATACCGTTCGGCCGCGTTCCTGACACGGCCGACGACGAGTTCGGTCGGATCGCGGGGACCGAGGACGTCGGTCGCGCCGGCGGCCAGCGCGTCCGAGGCCGACCGCTCGGCGGCGAGGGCGACGATCGGGACGCTGCGGTCGTACTCCCGGATCGTCTCGAGCGTCGCGCGCCCGCCCGCGTCGACGTCGCAGACGACGCAGTGAACCTCGCGGTCCGAGAGGCGTTCGATCGCCTCCTCGGCGGTCCGGGCGCGCAGCAGCGACGGGCCGGTGAAGGTGGACTCGAGCGCCGACGAGGCGGCGGCCGTCCGGTCGGAGTCGCCGACGACGAGCACGCGGGGGACGTCGCTAGTGACGACCGCCTGCGCCGGACTCACCGTCGGCTCACCTCCGAGAGCGACCGCTCGCGCCGGGGCGAACGCGACGATCGGTGCGCGCGTTCGACCGTCGAACGCCGACTCGGGCGAAGGGAATCGACCACGTTAGTGCACGATTTCGGTGGACCGGGGTTAATTATCAGTACCGTATTGCAGGGTAGCCGATGCTTAGTAGCTCGATAATAACCACCCCCGGCAGCGGTCTTCGACACGAAGACGCCGGTAAGCCGACCCATTCATCGACAACCCATGGACCGCGACACGCTCCTCACGCTCTCGCTCGCGCTCTGCTGTACCGTCGCGCTCGGAACGGCGGCGACGGCACTCGAGTCCTCGGTGTCGACGGAGCCGGGCGACGTCATCGACCTCGACTACGAGAGCCTGCCGATCAGCACCGGGGAGGCGGAAGAGCTTCGGGACCAGTACGAGGGTGGACCGTCGGAATCGAGCAGCGAGTCCAGCGACTCGAGCGGTGCCGGCCCCACCGAGAGCCTCCTGGATCGGCTGCTCGAACTGCTCGCGGCGCTGTTCGACCTCCTGTTGCGGGCGCTCCCCGTGTTGATCGCACTCGCTGCGGTCGCCGCGCTGGTCCGGCGCCGCCGCGCCGTCGTCGACCGGTTGCGAACGAGTGACGACCGGGCGGCGGCGCCGGAATCGCTGGTCGACGGTGAACCGAACGACGCCGTCGCCCGCGCGTGGTACGAGATGGTTCGCCGGCTCGACCTCGAGGAGCGACGCGAGAAGACCCCCCGGGAGTTCGAATCCGAGGCGATCGACCGCGGCGCCGACCCCGAGGCCGTCGCCGACCTCACCCGAACCTTCGAGGACGTCCGGTACGGCGAGTACGCGCCGACCGAGGACCGGACGCGGCGCGTCAGTGCCGCGCTGGGCCGACTCCTCGGCCGGGAGTCGGGCGACGGCGGCGACTCGAGAGAACGGAACGCGGACGCGGCGCAACCGGCGGCCGGAGAACACGCCGTTCGCAGCGACGGCGGTGATCGCCGGTGAACGCGCGACGGATCGGTCTCGGCGCCGCCGGAGCGCTGCTCGTCACGGTCGCCCTGTTGACGCCGGCGGCGGGGGCACTCCCCGTCGAGGCCGTCGAGGGCGCGCTCGGAAACGACCTGTACGTCGTCGGCGTCGTCGCGCTGCTGGGCGTCCTCCTCGCCGCCCCGATCCTCGTCGCCGGGCGGAGCGCGGCCGTCGAGGAGGCCGAGATGCCCGATCCCGAGGCCGCCGTCTCCGTCCCGCACGCGGGCGCGGCGGTGGACGATCGCCTCGAGACGTGGTGGCTACACCTGCCGGTCGTCGGTCGGTCGCAGCGAGCGGA
This sequence comes from Natrononativus amylolyticus, assembly GCF_024362525.1. Classification (GTDB taxonomy): domain Archaea; phylum Halobacteriota; class Halobacteria; order Halobacteriales; family Natrialbaceae; genus Natrononativus; species Natrononativus amylolyticus. The sequence goes on along the minus strand of NZ_CP101460.1, from coordinate 161,985 downwards.
GATCCGCGACCGGCTCGAGGACTGCGCCGTTCGGACGGTCCAGCGGACCCACGGCTGCGGTCGGGAGACCGCCCGCGAACTCGTCTCGACGGGCGAGTGGACCGACGACGAGCGCGTCCGGCGCTTTCTCTCCGGCGGCCGTCCGCCCCTGTCGGACAGGGTCGGCGCGCTCGTCGGCGGCACGCCCTGGTTCGCCAAGTCGGTTCGACTGACCGTCGACGAACTCGGGGCCCAACACGGTCGGCAGTACGGCGGTGACAGCGATGAGTGACACACAGCATCACCGCGGCGACTCGAGCGAGTTCGAACCCGACGGCCCGTCCGGAACCGTCCAGTCGGCGGGTGACGGACGGCGAGATTCGGACGACGACGGCCTCGAGGTCAGGGGCTCGAGCCGGCGGGAGACGACCGCCGCGGGCGAAGCGAGCGAGTCCTACCCGACGAACCGCTGGCGAGGGGTGAGCGCGGTCGCCCTCGCCGCGCTGGCCGTCGGCACCGGGCTCACGACGGCGTCGCTGCTGCTGGTCTCCGTCGCCGCCGTCGCGTTCGTCGTCTACCCGCGCGTGACGAGCGCACCCGACCCGGCGCTCGAACTCGAGCGTACCGTGGTCGCCGACTCGCCCGCACCCGGCGACGAGATCGAGATCGAGGTGACGGTCACCAACGTCGGCGACAGTTGGCTCCCGGACCTGCGGATCGTCGACGGCGTCCCCCCGACGCTGAACGTCGTCGACGGCTCGCCGCGGCGGGGTGCGAGCCTGTGGCCCGGCCGATCCGCCTCGTTTCGGTACGTCCTCGAGAGCGAGCGCGGAACGCATACGTTCGAGCCCGCAACGGTCGTCAGCCGGAGCCTGAGCGGGTCGACGGAGCGAGAGAGTACCGTGGCGACCGAGACGGCGATCGACTGCACCGGCCGGTCGGCTTCCGGGTCGGTCCGCGCCGAGCGGCTCGCGTCCGTCGGAACGGTGCGAGCGAACAGCGGCGGCGAGGGGACCGAGTTCTACCGCACGCGCGAGTACCGCCGCGGCGATTCGATGCGGTTTATCGACTGGAACCGGTTCGCCCGGACGAACGAGCTCACGACCGTCGAGTACCGCCAGGAGCGGTCGGCCACGGTCGTGTTGCTGATCGACGCCAGAGAGATTTCCTACCGCGGACGCGACGGCGAGCCACACGCGGTCGCCTACGGCGTGTCGGCCGCCGCACAGCTGGTCCGCTCGCTGCTGCGGTCTCGAAACCGCGTCGGGCTGGCGACCGTCGGCGAGGATCCCTGCTGGCTTCGCCCCGGCGTCGGGAGCGACCACGCCGCGGCCATCGAGCGCACTCTCGGCACGCACCCCTCGCTGTCGTCGACGCCGCCCCGACGTGGGGTCGACCTCGAGGCCCAACTCGAGACCCTGCGAAGGCGGCTCCCGCGGGACGCACAGCTCGTCCTGTTCTCGCCGCTGTGTGACGACGCCGTCGTCGACGCGACGCGGGCGCTCGAGGCACGCGGCCACCCGATGACCGTGATCAGCCCCGACGTGACCACCGACGGGACCGCCGGCGGCCGCCTGGCTCGAATCGAGCGGGAGAACCGGGCGTCCGCCCTCCGGAAATCCGGCGTCCCCGTCGTCGACTGGGAGCCGCCGGCGCCGCTCGAGACCGCGATCGCACACGCACGGGAGGGCCGCCGATGAGCGTCGCCTCCGCCGTCAACCGTCCGGCGCCCGCGAGCGCCGGGCTCGCGGTCTGCGTCGCCCTCGGCGCGCTCGTCCTGCTCGTCGATCTCGAGGCGGCCCGGCTCGCGGTCGCCCTCGCGGGCGTCGGCGTGCTCGTGCTCGCGGCGGGACTGCTGTTGACCAAGCGCGAGCGCCTGGTGAGCGGGGTCGCCGCGGCGGCGGTCGGCGTCGGAATCGTCGGCGCCGCCGTCGCCCTCGCGGCCAGTCTCCCCCGGAGCGCCGCCGCGCTCTCGCTGCTTCCCGGGCTCGGCGGCGTCGCCGTACTCACGCTGGCCGTCGTCCCCCTTCGCGGCGACGGCTCCCCGGGTCTGGTCAAACTCGGCTGCGGACTCGTCCTGCTTGCCACGATGGTCGCCGCCGTCCTCCAGGAGGCCGGCCCGACGGCGGTCGTCGTCGCCGGCGCCGGGACGGTCGTCGCCTGGGACCTCGCCGACAACGCGATCAGCCTCGGCCGACAGCTCGGCCGCGACGCTCGCACGCTCGGCGCCGAACTCGCCCACGCGGCGGGGACGGGACTCGTCGCCGTCGTCGGCGTCGTGACCGCACACCTCGTCACCGACCTCTCGAGCGGCTCGCTCTCGTTCTCCCAGCTGCTCGTCGTGCTCCTCGGCGTGATCGTGCTCCTCGCGGCGGTGTACGACTGAGCGCGACCGGCCGGGTGCGGAAACGCGGTACGGGCTCGGTCCGGGCCGGAAACCGGCAGCGGGCGCGCTCGCGTTCAGTGGAAATCCGGTGTGTCCGATCCCGCAGTTCACCGGAAGAGCGGTGTCCCCCGCTCCGGGCCACGTCGACTCGAAGCGCTCAGGGCGGCTCAGAACACGTCCACGGCGACTCGCGAGACGCACACCGCTGGGTCAGAACACCTCGAGGATAAAGATCGCGAGGTACAGCTGCCCGAGCCCCGCGAGGATCATCACCCCGCCGGCCAGGCGCTCGAGTGTCGGTCCGGCGGCTGCGAGGCGACCGCCGCCAGCGACGACGCCGAGACCGGTCGCGACCGTCAACGAGAGCATCAACACCGCGACGGTGCCGACGTACGTCCCGAGAACGGCCGCTCCCGCACCGAACGGGAGCGAGAGTGCGCGACCGACGACGCCGATGAACAGCGGCGCGACACAGCCCGCCGCGGCCAGCGCGTACCCCGCGCCGAAGATCCCGAACCCGGTGACGCTCGAGCGACGTTTCGGCAGCGCGACCGTCAGCGACGGGGCCCGCTCGAGAACGACGAGCACGCCGAAGACGACGAGAACCGCCCCGATGATCGGCTCGAAGACGACGACGTTCGACAGCGTGGAGTGGCCGACCCAGAACGTCGCGCCCAGGAGGACGGCGAACGTCCCGAGCACGCCGACGGCGGCGACCAGCCCGCGGCTGATCGAGCCGCCGAGGGTCGCCCGCTCGGCGTCGGTTTGGCTCACGTAGAACCCGACGTAGCCCGGTAACAGCGGGTACGCACACGGCGAGAAGAACGTCGCGACCCCCGCCATCAGTGCGAACAGGATCGTCGGGGTGAGTGACGCGTCGACCATCGACTACCTCTCGAGCGCCTGCTCGATCCCCGCGACGAGTTCGTCCTCGGTCTTCACGCCGCTGTCGGACCACTGGACCTCGCCGCCAGCGTCGATGGCGACGGCCGTCGGGTACCCCGAGAAGCTGTACCGCTCGGCGAGTTCGAGCGCCGGATCGAGTCCGACGGTCCAGTTGCCGTCGTGTTCGTCCCACCACTCCGCGATCGACTCGTCGGGGATCGACTCGTTGGTCACCGAGAGAAACCGGACCTCGTTCCCGAGGCGGTCGTGTGCCGCCGCGAGCGCGGGCATCTGCTGGATGCACGGCTGACACCACGTGGCGAAGAAGTCGATGAACGTCGGCCGGTCGGGCACTGGGACCTCGAGTTCGCCGGCGTCGCTGCCGGTCGCCTCGATGGTTTCGACGGTCATCCGCTCCGGTTCCCCGCTCTCGGTACCGTCTGCCTCGAGCAGATCCGCCGGTACGCCGCGCACCGCGAGGTAGCCGCCGCTGCCGAACACGCCGAGGCTTGCAACGCCGGCGACGAGCTCGCGGCGGCGCATCTCAGCCGTCCACCACCGTCCGGAAGTCCTCGACGATCGGTTCGATGTCCGTGCCCGTCGCCTGCGGGTACGCCCGTTCGACGATCCCCCGCTCGTTGACCAGCAAGATCAGGTTGTAGTGGGTGAACGTGTACTCGCCGTGGTCGTGATCGGCGTGGCTGTCGTTTTCCACGTGGTCGTCGTTCTCGTCACTGTGACTGTCGTCGTCGTGACCGTGATCGTCGGCGTGGTCGCTCGAGTCGTCGTCGGCGTGGTCGCTCGAGTCGTCGTCGGCGTGGTCGCTCGAGTCGTCGTCGGCGTTCGAGTCGTCGGTAGCCCCGTTGCTCGAGTCGTCCCCCGCGTCGTCGGCCGTCGCCGGATGCTCGTCCGTGTCGACCCGCTCGACAGGCATACCGAAGTCGTCGGTGACGAGTTCCATCCCCGCGTCGTAGGATTCCGGACGCAGGAAGTGGAAGTTCCCGGCCTCGAGGTTCACCCCCTGCTGGTCGGCGTATGTCTCGAGCTCCTCGGGGGTATCTCTCTCCGGGTCGAACGTCAGCGCCAGAAACGCCGTCTCGTCCTCGGTTCCCCGCTCGAGAGAGTCCTCGTGAGCGCGGCGAAGCCGCAACAGCAGCGCCGGGCACGCCCCGTCGGGACAGGAGGTGAAAAAGAACGTCATGAGGTACGCCCGCTCGCCCTGAAGGTCGTCCGAGGAAACGTCCGTCTCTGCGAGCGGATCGGGTACCGAAAACGACGGGATCTCCTCGCCGTAAGACGGGTGTGATGCGCCCTCCGTCGACTGCTCCGGCGGGCCGAGGACCGTTCCCTCGGCAGCCTCGTCGCTGGCGCCACCCTCGCCGCTACCGAAGATCGGATCGGAATCGAGACAGCCTGCGACGCTAGCGATTCCTGCACTCCCGAGCGCGCCGAGGTACGTGCGCCTCTCCATAGGTGAACCGTAGGAACGAGCGATAAAGTGCTCGTTGGTTCTTTTCTGGGAGGCAAAACCACATCGTAAGACGCGGGCCGTTAACGTCGTGTGCGCGGCCCGTCGGCGTCGTACGCGCGGTGGCCCGGATAGATACATCCCGCCGGCCGTAGTCGGTCGTCACGATGGGATCGGATTGCCGGCGGAAAGCGCTCGCGTCCGCCGGACTCGCCGGTGCGTTCCTCGCCGTCAGCGGAGAGCCCGTCGCTGCCTCGAACGTCGCCGCCGGGCTCGGACAGGAGCGAGAGCTCGCGGTTCCGACCTGGCTCGTTCTCGTGACCGGCGGCGCGGCCGTCGGCGCGTCCGGTCTGCTCGCCGCGCTCGTGACCGACCGGACGTTCGTCTCCTCGCTCCACGACTGGACGAAACCACTGCGGTCACCGCCGTCGGCCGCACCGGTCGGCGGGGCGCTCGGGGTGGTCGCCCTCCTCGCGGTCGTGATCGTCGGCCTCGAGGGACCGGCCATGCCGACGGCGAACCTCGCCGTCCTGCTCGCGTTCGTCGGACTAAGAGCCGTGCTTCCGATGGTCGCCTTCCTGGTGGTGGACCCGTGGCCCGCGATCGACCCGTTCCGGACGGTCGCGGAGGGGGTACGCAGAGTCGGTAGCCGAATCGGACTCGGTGGGAACGAACGTGGAACCGGACTCGAAGACGGGCACGGAGTAGCCGAACGCGGAGTAGACGAGCGGGGGATCGTGACGTACCCGGAGCGACTTCGATCGTGGCCCGCTCTCGCCGGGTTGGCAGTGCTGGTCTGGCTCGAGCTCGCACTTCCGGTAACGGCGGATCCTCGAGTTCTAGCGCTTCTCGCCGCAGGGTACACCGGATACGCGGTGTGTGGTGCGGTGACGTTCTCGCCGGCCGTCTGGTTCCGACGCGCGGACCCGTTCACCGTCCTCTTTCGACTCTACGGCGCGATCGCACCGATTCAGCGGGTCGGCCCGGACCGGCGACTGGTGCTGGTGGTACCCGGCTCCGGCCTCCGCCGGGATGGGGTAACCGTCGACTCGAGCGAGGTCGCCATCGTCCTGTTTCTGGTCTGGGAGTTGACGTTCAACGGCTTCGTCGTGACTCCGCCCGGCGCAGCGACGGTTCGATCGCTCGTCAGCGCCGGCCTCTCACCCGCCGCCGCGTATCTGGTCGTGTTGCTCGTCGGCTACGCGGTTTTCGCGACTGCGTTCCACGCGGCCACGGTCCTCGCACGTCGAACCGCGCCGACGTACCTGCCGACGGCGACCCTCACCAGGCGGTTCGCGCCGCCGCTGCTCGCGATCGCGGCGGGATACCACCTCGCCCACTACGCCGCGTTCGCGCTCTCGCTCTCGCCGGCGACCGCCAGCGCCCTCACGAACCCGCTGTCCCCGCCGGTCAATCCGACGGTGTTCGCGATCCCTGGCTGGATCGGCGGGTTCGAAGTGGCGGCACTGCTGGTCGGCCACCTGCTGGCGGTCTGGGCCGCCCACGCGGTTTCGTTCGACCTGTTCCCCGGCCGCCTCCAGGCGATTCGAAGCCAGTACCCGTTCATCGCCGTCATGATCGGCTACACCGCGCTCAGCCTCTGGCTGCTCTCGCTTCCGGCGACGGCGCCGCCGTTCGTCGAATGAATCCAAGGAGTCGACAGGAGACGGAGACAGTCGACGGGAGACGAAGGCGATCAACGGAAGTTGCCAGACGAGAACGAGGCCGGACGGGTGACAGACGTTTGCCTCTCGGCGGCGTACCCGAACGGATGGACCGTCGCGGGTTCCTCGAGGGCGCCGCAGTCGGCGGAGTCGCCCTCGTTGGCTGTCTCGAGCGGGTCGGCTTCGAAGAGCGGTCGGTCTGGCAGGACCAGCCGCTGGTCGAAAACCGACCGGACGCAGTGTATCTCCCCGCTTCCCGGGAAGAGATGGGCGTATTCGGGGCGGCAGCGGACGGCGAGTACGCCGTCGAACTGACCTACACCATCCCGCATCGGTTCTGGGTCGTCGCGGGTGAGATCGAACGCGTCGACGTCACTACGGAAGATTCGCTTCACCTGATGTGTACCGTCTGGGACCCCGAATCGGACACCGTCCTTCCGGTGAATATCGCCTCGAGATCGGCCGCGACGGGGACCCCATCCTCGAGCGAGCGCCGTGGCCGATGCTCTCCCAGCGGATGGGCTTTCACTACGGAGACAACGTCTCCCTCCCCGAGGAGGGCGAGTACACCGCTCGAGTGCGTGTCGGCCCGCTCGAAGCGACGGCCGCCGGTGCGTTCGACGGCCGGTTCGAGTCGGCGTCGTCGATGTGCTCGAGGATCGAATTTACGTACAGCCGGTCGGATATTCACGACCTCGAGTTCGAACTGCTCGCGGACGACCGGCGGGGGACGCGAGACGCGCTTTCGCTCGTGGATCACCGCGCGGACCACGAGAACGGAGGTTCGGGTCACGAACACGGCAAGGAAACGCCGCGGGCGCCGGCGTCGGCGTCGGCGAGCCGCCCGATCGAGGACCTTCCCGGGGAACGACTGGGAAGCGAGCGGACGGCCGACGCCGCCCACTCGATTCTCGAGGTCGAGCGGTCAGATCTCGAGAACGACCGGTCAAAACTCGATCGAAGCGGCGACTTCGAGGGTGGGACGCGCCTCGTCGTCTGTTTACGGACACCGTACAACGACGTCGCCCTCCCGTTCGCCGCCCTCGAGGCGACGGTCGAACGCGACGGAGACGCCGTCGTCACGGAGCGACTCGAGGAAACGCTCGATCCGGAACTGGGCCACCACTACGGGGTCGACATCGATCCACTCGAGGCGGGTGATCTGGTCACGGTCGTCGTCGACGCGCCCCCGCAGGTATCGCGCCACGACGGGTACGAAACCGCCTTTCTCGAGTTCGAGGACGTGACGGTCACGCGGTGACCGCTCGGTTCCCCTCGAAGCGTCGAGCGAGCCCCTCGGGAAAATGTGCGTCTCGAGCAGCAACCTCAACCGATCAGTGATGTCTCTCCGAGGAGTTGCGTTCCGACGAAGTGAAAGTCGATCGCGATTGTCGATGCGGTAAATCGGCCGCCCCCGCGAGTGGTCTGTCGCCGTGATCGTGAGTCAACTGTAACGCAACCGGTCCCGCCGGTAGTTACGCCATCGAAAGCTGTGCGACCGTCACGGTGACGAACAGCGCCAGGATCGTTCCGCCGAGGGCGACGCCGGACAGCGTCGTCAGGCCGACCGCGGCGGTAAGCAAGAGGAGCGTGCTCACGAACGCCGCGCCCGCGTAGTAGCCCTCCGTGCCGATCGACGGCCGCTCCGCGTCGGCCGCCTCCTCGTCGGTCGGCTCGAGGTACGGATCGAACTGGTCGGCCGCGGGCGTGCGCTCGACGATCCCGCGACTCTGGTTGTAGTTGATGATCCCCTCCTCGTCGAGTTTCGGCAGGTGCGACTGGTACAGCGAGATGTACACGCGCTGGCGCTCGTCCGAACTCAGCTGCTCGACGGTCGTCTCGTTCTCCCAGGCCGCTACCTGCTCTGCGAGATCGCGCATGCGTACCGGCTCGTCGGTTCCCTGCAGGTACCGCAGCGCGTCCCGGCGACGCCGCGTCTGCAGGATGTGGAAGATGTCGTCCTTGGTCAGTTCGGACGACTCCTCTTCGGCTTCCTCCTCGAACGACAGTTCCTGGGTCGCAACGCCGGAAGTGGTCTCGGTCGTGCTCATTGTCCTCGATCAATCACTCTGGGGATGAAGTAATAAAGGATTGACCTCCTTCCAACCGTTGCAGAAGCCTCCCAGACCGTCCCTCGAGCGAAATTACGCGATGCAGGCGAATAGGAAGCCGTTCGGGGAGAAATAGGTCACTAATAGATAACAAGATGAAGATACACTGTGTTACACTGTATTTCTGATTGTTTCTCCGGAGTTACAGACCGTTTAAGGCCACGCAGTATGGTGTTTTTCAGGGGTTGAGAAAGGAATTCGGGAAAACGGTTGCTCGAACGAATAGGAGTGTTCGTACAGGCCTTCCTAAGGAACTGTCTTTATATCATTAAACTATGAAACGATTGTAATAGAGTACTGGATAGTGGTCGTGCCAGTTAGGAATATCAGAAATTTCGATTGTCCGGCCGTCAGAGGCGGAGAACGGCGGGACAAGCGGCGAATCGATGCCAGGAGAACCCGACTAAATGTTACGTTTAGCATAACTAACGCAGGTGAGAAACTATCACTGGGGTATGTCTCGAGCAGGCCGTCCACGCATGCGTATCGGCTGTCCCGAATGTGAAGCGGTGGTGAGCGCACCGATTCCACCGGGGACGGGTATTCAAACTCGCGACCCGGACGCCGAGAACCGACTCCGGGGAACTGAAACCAGTTGTGGTAACTGTGGACACGAACTAGAGCTGTACTACTACTGAATCGCTGTACGACTATTGAATCGCTGTACTGCTGAATCAAGTTGCCTACCGGTACTGAACCTGTGACTGAGTTGATTTTGTGGGACTGTGGCCAGATCTTACCGGGCTGTGACCGGAATAGAGACCGTCTTCGTCCGCCGGCGCTTCGGTCCCGATTACCCTCGAGGTGTCGATCTCGAGGTACCAAAGTGTGGGTGTGGAGGCGGAAACCGGTACGCACGACACTGAACGCGGACACCGGGTTTCCGGTGGAAAATGAAAGGAAAGAAGCGAGGGTGACACAGACACACCGGGTTTCCGGTGAAATCGATCGATGGGGCTCTGGCTGTGCGGACAGACACACCGGGTTTCCGGTGAAAGGCCGAAAGGCGGCTTCGTACCCGTCGTAGCGTCAGGAGCCGACGAGGAAGAGGAGAGTCCTCAGAAGACCCGAGCGCGTGGACAACTGAGGACGAAAAGGGGGGAAGGGAGGGCAAAAGAAGGGAGAGGCAAGAAGGGTGAAGAAAGGAGAGAGCTAACATTTCTGGCCTGCGCGCACACACCGGGTTTCCGGTGAAATGGTTTTCGAGGGATAGTTTGAGAGAGAGGAAGAGTTCGCAGTTCGCTCGAGGAGGCGTCTCCAAGATCGTTCTCCCCGCGTAATCCAGCCCTTGTCCTTTTGTTTACCTTTTAACTTATGTAGTAACCCCATCCAACTTATGCATCAACTCCATCACTTCCTTATATGCTGGCTCCATTCTTTTCAACTTAGCCGCAACAGGTAAGTATAAATAGCCCTATGGCGAATAGTCCATTGATAGTTCGGCAAACTAATCCGAACTAATCTGTTCGGCAGGAGCCTTCTTCACCGGAAACGGCATATTTGCTGCTGTTCCCTCCATTTCTTCCAACTCGTTCTCGTCTGTCCGCTTCCGTTTTCTCTCCTCTTCACCTCCGATCTTCCGTCTACTCTCGGCTGCACTGGACTCTTCGTTCGGTGTCTAAGACGTGTTGTCCTCTCTCAATCGCGTTTTCTGGCGGTTCGACCGGTGTCGTCGTATTTTGTGTTGGTGGCTGAGCTGTCGTTTTGACCTACCTTTCTACTGACCGCCCCACACCGGACTTCCGGTGAACGCCACCCCACCCCCCACTCTCACACCGTTTCACCGGAAACCCGGTGTGTGTGTGCTCGTCCACTCCCGCAACCTCAGCCGACCGAGGACCCCTTCGAAGAGGTCAGTGACCCGTGAGCGCGACGGGTTCCGTATCGTAGCGGACCACCTGTCGATCAGCAGGAGAATCGCGTCTCACGACGGTCAACCGAACCAAACAGTAAAGAGTATTCACCGGAAACGTGGTGTCTGTTATCCATGTCGAGTTCCGGCGACGACCTTTTCACCCGTGAAGACCCGATCTTCGAGAACAAGGAGCTCCTCGAGATCAATCACCTCCCGGAGGAGGGCCGAATCGTCGGACGAGACGACGAAATTTCCGAACTCGCGAACGCAGTGAACCCCGCGATCTTCGGCCAGAGTCCGAGTAACCTCCTGATCTACGGCAAAACGGGGACCGGAAAGTCGCTGTGTGCAAAGCATATTTCCGAACGGCTGGTTCGCGTCGCCAAAGAGGAGGGTGTAACCGCGGAGTTCGCCTACGTCGACTGTGCCCAGGACAACACGGAAACGCAGGCGGTACAGACGATCGCCTACTCGCTGAACACGCCCGACGTGACCGGCATCAAAATTCCCGACAAGGGGTTGAGTACGTCGACGTACTACAAGCGACTGTGGAACGTCCTCGACAGTCAGTACGGCGTCGTCCTCATCATCTTAGACGAGGTCGACAAACTCGACGACGACGACATTCTCATGCAACTCTCGCGCGCGGGGGAAGCCGGCAAACTCACCGACTGTAAGATCGGCGTGATCGGGATCAGCAACAAGATCAAGTACAAAGATCGGATGGACGAGCGCGTCAAGTCGAGTCTCTGCGAGCGCGAGTTCGTCTTCCCGCCGTACGACGCGAACCAGCTCCGGGACATCATGCAGGCTCGAAGCGACGCGTTCAAAGACGGCGTTCTCGAGCCCTCGGTCATCCCGCGGGCGGCGGCCCTCGCCGCGCGCGAACACGGTGACGCACGGAAGGCGATCGACATCCTTCGCTACGCGGGCGAGATCGCCCAGTCGAACGGGAGCGAGACGGTCCGTGAGGAGTTCGTCGTACAGGCGCGCGAGCGCGCGGAGACGGACCGGTTCCGTGAACTCATCCGTGGCTCCACCCCTCACTCCCGGTACGTCCTCCAGGCGCTCGCCGTCCTCTCGCTCAACACGCCCGACGAGGACGGTTTCCGGACGACCAAGATCTTCGACGTCTACGAGGAAATCTGCCGCCAGGAGGGGTCCGACACGCTCTCGTTGCGTCGAGTCCGCGACCTGCTGAAAGAACACGCGTTTCTCGATATCATCGAGCAGTCGCGCCACAGCGGCGGCAGTGCGGAGGGAAGCTATACCGAACACCAGCTCCTCGAGGACCCGGACGTCGTCCGGAAGGTGCTGGTCGAGACGGTCGAGGGATAACGGCCTCGACGGCAGCTGTGACCGTCGTCGTCGAAACGACGTTCGCCGCTACCACATCTCCCCTCCGGCTCCCATCGGTTTTCAAAACCTGGTTCCCATCAGTTTCGAAAACCTGGTTTCCATCGGTTTCGGAAAAAGTCGGGTTTCTATCACCCCTCGATAACACGGTCTCTCTACTCCACGCCCAACTCGTCGTCTGCCGGCACGTCGGCGCGGTTCCACTCGAGTTCGAACGTGACGCGCCGGGTGTCGTCGTCCATCAGCGAACTGTCGTCGTCGACGCGAACGTTGAAGCCGACGTCAGTCGGCGGGTTGATCGTCGCGCTCTGGTTGCCGGCGACCAGGGTCATCTTCTGACCCGCGACCGGATCGTCGCTGGACGCCGGGATCGTTTCGGTCTCGAGTTCGTCGGCGAACTCGCGGAGATACGCCGCGACCTCGTTGCGTGAGAGCTGTCGTTCCGAGTCGATTGCAGCCATGCGCCCCGGGCTACCTCGAGTACCCCCGTTGTTATCTCGTTCTTAATGTGGCCGGCCGTCGACTCTGCTACGACTCCGGCTGTACTGCGGTCGTCGACTCTGTTACGACTTCTTTCCGGTGGTAACGTGACTGCCGTCCGACCTGCCGTCTGACCGTAACAGCGCGCCGCTACCACCCTCGCGGGGAATCGTTCAGTCGTTCTGGGCCGTCTTCGGTTACGACCACGAGGTCCTCGATCCGAACGCCGAACTGTCCTTCGAGGTAGATTCCCGGCTCGACGCTGAAGACCATTCCGGGCTCGAGAACCCGATCGTTCCCAGCGACGATGTACGGCGGTTCGTGAACCTCGAGTCCGACGCCGTGGCCGGTTCGGTGAACGAACGCGTCGCCGTAGCCGGCGTCCTCGATCACGTCCCGTGCGGCGCGGTCGACGGCTGCCGCCGTCACCCCCGGCTCGACTGTGTCGACGGCCGCCGCTTGCGCCCGTTCGACCACGTCGTGGACTGGCTCGTACTCCGTCGGGGGTTCGCCCTCGAGGACGATCGTTCGCGTCTGATCGCCGGGATAGCGGGCCGTACCCGCCGGGAGGTCGGCGTCGACGAACGCCCCGAAGTCGAGCACCACCGGCTCGCCCGCCTCGATCACGCGGTCGCCGCTGTGGTGGTGCGGACGGGCGCCGTTCGGCCCCGCGGCGACGATCGTCGTAAACGCCGGTTTCACGCCGCCGCCGTCTTCGAGCAGCCGGTCGATTTCGGCGGCGAGTTCGGCCTCGGTCGAGCCGACGAACTCGGACCCGCGCTCGCGGATCTCGCGAGCGACGCGGTCGGCGAGCACACCCGCTCGCCGGAGCGCCTCGAGTTCAGAGTCGTCCTTTCGGATCCGAAGCGGCTCGAAGACGGAGCTCGCCAGCCCGAACTCGGCGGCCGGGCGCACGCGCCGCAGGTCCTGGGTGAACATCGCCCACATTCGGTCGTCGACGAGGAGCGAGCCGCCGTCATCGTCGTGGCGACCGCCGGTCTCCCGATCGTCGAAGACGCGTTCGAGGAGCTCGAGCGGGTCGTCGCCGTCGTCCCACAGACGAACGTCCGCGACGTGGGTCGCCGCGAGCTGTTCGTCGTACATCGACGGGGCGACGAACGCTGGCTCACCGGTGCGCGGGACGACCAGTAACAGGTGACGCTCCGACGGCGACTCGTCGAAACCGGTTAGATACGTGAGGTTGGGGCTCGGAAAGAGAACCGCCGCGTCCGCGCCGACCTCCTCGAGACGGTGCTGACACGCCGTAGTCCGACGTTCGAATAGTCCGTTCATGCCGGTACTTTCTCGAGACGGGTAAATCAACCCTTTGTCGGGGCGGGTAGGTCTCCGCTCGGGCGTGCGTGTCTTTGTCGCCGCGATGGATCTCTCTTTCTCGACTACAGTAGGGTCTCTCCCGGTAATCCGGTCGGTTTGCCTGAACGGTATGGGTGCCCATTAGAGTGGCCTGAGGGTGCAGGCCACGAAGGAACTTGTGGTGGTGCTGTTCGATCAGGCGAATGCGAAACCCCGAGGAGCGACCGGCGACCGACGATTCGGACGCGGTTCGTCGGCGACTCGAGCGACCGACCAAGGGCTCGAGCGATGACGAGCTCGACGTTCCCCCGTCGCTGCTCGTCGTCTCGAACAGACAGCCCTACCGCCACGAGTACGATACCTCGTCGGACGGTGTCGGCGGCGGAGACGGTTCCGGTACGGCGCTGGCAACGACCGCACAGCGAGAGCGCACGATCACCGTCGACGAGCCGACGGGCGGACTCACGGCCGGGCTCGATCCGGTTCTTCAGCGAGCGAACGGCACCTGGATCGCCTGGGGCGACGGCGAGGCCGACCGCGAGGTGACCGACGAGAACGACTGCGTTGCGGTTCCTCCAGGCGAGGGGTCGTACACGCTTCGGCGTCTCTGGCTCTCAGAGGAGGCCGTCGACGCGTACTACTACGGGTTCAGCAACCGCGTCCTCTGGCCGCTGTGTCACGAACTCACCGACCTGATCGAGCACCGCGAGGGTGACCGAGACTGGTACCGAACCGTCAACCGCAGGTTCGCGACCGCCGTCGCCGAGCACGCGACCGACGAAACGGTCGTCTGGCTGCAGGACTACCACCTCGGGTACGCGCCCGCGCTCATCCGCGAGTCGGTACCCGATTCGACGACGATCGCGCAGTTCTGGCACATTCCCTGGCCCGAACCGGGCGCGTTCGAGCACTGTCCCGGCAAGCGTGAGCTTCTCCGCGGACTGCTCGGAAACGACCTGCTCAGCTTCCACGTCGACAGGTACGCGACGTCGTTTCTCGAGTGCGTCGAGCGGTTCGTTCCGGCCGCGACCGTCGACTCCGAGACGCGGCGGGTCGAGTACGACGGTCGGACGATCCGCGTTGACGCGACCCCGATGGGCGTCGACGCGCGCAAACACGATCACAACGCCCGTGCCGTCGATATCTCGCGCTGGCGATCGCTGCGAGAGTCGTACGGGATCCCAGAGGACTGTGCGATCGGAGTCGGCGTCGACCGCCTCGACTACACGAAGGGGATTCCCGAGCGGCTAGCGGCCGTCGAGCGGCTCTTCGAACACCACCCCGAGTGGCGAGAGCGGTTTGCGTTCATCCAGAAGGCGACGCCGAGTCGGACCGACGTGCCGGCGTACGCGCGCCTCGGTGACCGCGTCCGGAGCGAGGTCGACCGGATCAACGACCGGTTCGCGACCGACGACTGGCGGCCGATCGTCTACACCGACGAGTTCCTCCCGCGCGACGACCTCTGTACGCTGTACCGGCGGGCGGACGTCACGGTCGTCAGCCCGCTGTTCGACGGGATGAACCTCGTCGCACAGGAGTTCGTCGCCTCCAACGTCGAGGCCGACGGTTCGCTCGTGTTGAGCGAACACGCCGGCGCTCACGAGCAACTCGGCGAGTTCGCGCTCACCATCGACCCCCGTGACACCGACCAGTTCGCAGACACCATCGCGTCCGCACTGTCGATGTCCGACCGGGAACGGCGCCGCCGGATGACGGCGCTTCGGGATCGGGTGTTCGCGAACGACCTCGACTCCTGGATGGCTTCCCAGTTCGACCAGCTGAACCGACTGGCGGCGAACCGCCGCCCCTCGAAGTCCCGCCGAAACGCCCTCGACTCGTCACGCGATGAGCTCGCACCCGATCCACCACGCGATACAACCGCTCTCGATTCGCTACGCCATGAGTGAGAAAGTCGTTTCCGACGAGGCGGTAACGCCGCCGCCGCCGCTTTCGAGTCGGCTCCCGTGGCTGCGCACGGAGTTGCGAAACGCGTCGAGACTGCTCGTCTGCCTCGACTTCGACGGCACGCTCGCCCCCATCGTCGACGATCCCGATGCGGCGGCACCGACGGAGGCGAACCAGCGCGCCCTCGACTCCCTCGCGGAAGTACCGCCGGTGTCGACGGCGGTCGTCAGCGGTCGAAGCCTCACGGACGTTCGATCGCGCGTCCAGGGCCCCGACGTCTACGCCGGCAACCACGGTCTCGAACTCGAACGCGACGGAACCGTCTCGGTTCACCCCGTTGCGAGGAAACGAGCCGAGAGCATCGACGAGGTGTGTGCGGCCCTCGAGACGGTTCTCGAACCGATCCCGAACTGTCGCGTCGAGAACAAGCGGCTCACGGCGACCGTCCACGTGCGGTCGGTACCCCCAGTCGGTCGCGACATCGTTTTCCAGCGCGTCACGGAAATCGTCGCTCGGTTCGGCGACGACGCCCTCTCGCTGTCGACCGGAAAGGCGGTCATCGAGGTGTCCCCGGCGGTACCGTGGGGAAAAGGCGACGCCGTCGAACTCATCGAGGCCGACTGTCCACCGGAGACGTTCGTCCTGTATCTGGGTGACGATACGACCGACGAGTCCGCGTTTCGAGCGGTCCAATCCGGGGGTCTCGGCGTCCACGTCGGTGCCGGCCGAGACACCGCCGCCGCCGCCGGCCTCGAGTCGCCCGCGGCGGTTGCCCCGTTTCTCGACTGGCTGGCCGAGACGGGCGTGCGGCTGGTGGCCGGCCAGGCGCGCCCCTCGAGAGAACGAGCCGTCGCGCTCGCGCCTGGTCAGTGATCGCTGCAGTCTGTGACGGGCGAAAGTCGATCGCCATCGGCTGATCACTAGCTCTTTGGTGGTCGAGTGCTCATACCGGGTGATGAGCATCGTAACGGAACTCGAACCCCCCGACGACGAGTTCGCACTGTCGGAGACCTTACGAACGAATCCCGACGCGGAGTTCGAGATCGAGCGGGCGTCGCACACCGGGTCGACCGGGTGATGCCGTTCGTCTGGGTCTCGGGGACGGACGATTTAGCGGGGTCGAGCGGTCGTTGTCGTCGGATCCGACGGTCGAAAACCTCGAGAAGGTGAGTTCGTTCGGCGAGGAGGACCTGTACCGGGTGGACTGGGAGACTCGGATCGAGATCGTCGTTCAGCTGTTACTCGAGGAAGACGCTTCGGTGCTGAACGCGTACGGCTGTGACGACCACTGGCACCTTCGGATCCTCTTTCCGGACAGGGAGTCGCTCGCGACGACCTACGAGTTCTGCGAGGAGTACGACCTGACGATCGACGTTCGTCGCATCCACGTGCGTTCGGTCATTCCTGCCCCAAACTCGCCCGTACCGGCTCCGAGTTACGAAAGGGAGAAACGGTTCTCTGCCGGCGCTGTCCCGAACCGGCGCTTTGGGGGGTGGGAAGGGGGGATGTGGGGGAGGGGTGCCATGTGGGAACTCAGTCTACGAGCGCGTTCGGGACGGCTCGGCCACGAGCGTCTACTCGTCTCGCCACTGAGCGTGCGCCGGAGATGCGTTTTCGACTGCTTGAGTTACGGCACCCGTTTTACGGAACTCTCCCTAACCACTTAAAATCTCCGATACTAATTTCTGATAGCTATAACCGGATTTGGGCCGAAAGTATTAGTTACCAGTGGAAATGTAGTTATAGTACGAGAGTGAACGAGAGTGAAACTCAGACAACCCACAGATTTCCTGATCCTCGAGGCACTCGAGGACAAGGGTCGAAACGTCGCAACGAACCTGGCCAGCCACACCGGTAAGAGCCGAAAGAACATCAACACCCGTCTGCCGGTCCTCGAGGACTACGGACTCGTCAACAAGATCGGACCGGCGGAGCGCTCCGGTCTGTACGAGATCTCGTCGCTCGGAAAGGCGGCGCTCGTCTACCAGGACCAGTACGACGAGGTCGACGACTTCGAAGCCCTGATCGAAGGCCCGAGCGCGGCGCCGACCGCCCAGGACGGCGACGCCCAGGCCGGCTTCGTGCGCGGAGAAGACGAATCCACCGACGACGACGAGTAGCCCTTCACGGGGGTTAGCGGTCCCGCGATCGCACTCGCGTAATCTCTACCATCAGGTCCGTTCCGGCGCCAGACGAAACCGTCCAGGACCGATCGAAGGTGATGCCGTCTCGCTCGGCTCGCTCGAGCAACACGCCCAGCTGTCGAGTGAATTCCTCGCCGGTGAGCGCCTGTTCCGCTTCCGTCATCGGTTCGTCACCCGCTCGATCGCCCCTCCTTTCGCCGGAAGGGCGTGCGGACGAACGTATACTCTCGATTGCACGTCCTCACACACTCTGTATATGTGTATAGTATTTCCTTTCATCATATCCGGCTATTAAGAGGCACCGGCTCACCGCACGCGTCGGTAGCGGGCTCGTCTGCGTTCGACACACCGCTAGCGGACCCGACTGATTCCATTGGATTCAGGGAGTGAATCCGCCGCTGTACGTCTCGAATTCGCGCTGTGCACACTGACTGAACGAAAAACTGAGCTTCCGGGCGACTGGCTCGTCGGTCGGGTAGATCGCTCCACACCGCGAGCGATCGCCCTCGTACTCGGGGTCCCAGGCGTAGGTGCTGAGCATCGGCGTCGCGACGTCGGTGCTCTCGCGCCGGTGGACGACGCCGTGGTCGTGGCCCAACCCCAGTGCGTGGCCGGCCTCGTGGATCAACACCTGCATCACGCGGTTCGGCGTCGAGTACGTTACGCTCTCGCCCGGTTCGGAGAGCGAATCGAGGGGCTCGAGCCGGCTGATATACCGTGCGCCACCGACCGAGGCGACGTGGGGCATCCCGAACCCAGTCGGTGCAGTTTGCATCTGGCCGTCGGTAACGAGGAGGTTGACGTCGCCGACCGGCTCGATTTCGCCGCGGCCGAGTGTGCCGGCTGCGACGAGCGCGGGCCACTCGCCGCGGCGCGTCACGTCGGCGCCGTCCTCGGTGTCGACGGCGACGACGCCGCCGTAGGTGAGTTCGAGCGACCAGTACTCGAGGTCGAGGGCGAACGAGAGGTACTCACTGATCCGATCGACGACGTCCGGATACGTCGCGGCCCGTTCGGAGAGCCAGAATCGGACCTCGAGGGCGTCGACCGGATCACGAGTGGCGTAGCCGATAACGCCGAGTGAGGCCAGTGAGCCGATCGTTCCGAGTACCGCCCGTCGCTTCACGAGATGACGTTACGCACCGGTCGCTGAGAGCATCGCTATGTATATCGACAGTCATTATCACGGGGCTGGAAGCCAGCCCAGAAGGGAGGGCGGCAAGCGCGGTGCGACCGCGTGGATGTTCGACGCGTCTGCGCGCGTGAGTGTTATCGAAGCTGGCTGATCTCGATCATCCAATCGGGCTCGTCGGCGTCCGAGCGGACGTCGAACGCGCGCCCGATGTGCACGTCGTGTTCGTTTGCGAGTTCGATGAGTTCCGCGAGGGCCGCCTCGAAATCGTCGATGTCCATCGCCTCCTCGTGGAACTGCTCGAGGTCGATGGTCGCACTCGTGTCGTGGTAGTGGGAAGGCTGGCTCATGCGATACCTGAGAGTATTCCTCCCCGGTCATATAATCAGAATTCTCTCCCGAGTCATTGCAGACTGTTTCGGTGACCTTGTGGATACTTTTGATGAATTAAACTGTGTTTAAGCAACCCTTGAAACTCAGATTTCGTGACAGAGGAGGGCCTGAAACTCGATTCCGCTGGGAAAGTATTTGATTCCGTATTATGGGTGCCGACCGGATCGTCGGACCGAACCGGGACGCGATCCGTGGTGAAATCGTTCCGCACGACTGACCCGGAGCCACTCTCGGACGGTGTCCGTCATCGCTCATCGTGCGGGCGAATTCGAATCTCCCACTGTGGGGCTGGCGCTGGCCGTTCACACGGAACTTTCAGCTGTGACGAAGTGACGTCTCCAGTTCGGTTTGCAGAAACAGCGGTTCTTACGGCAACGCCCGTCGCGTGTCGACGATGCGGGAGCCGGCGGTGTCCGACCTGATCTCGGCCCACTCGGGGAGTTCCTCGGTTTTCGTCGAGACGAGCATCAGTAACTCACCGTCGGTGGTCCCGACCAGCTGTCGCCCGGTCTCTTCTTCCCACATGCAGGGTTTCCATTCGCCCTCTCGCATCTTCTGGCCGACCTGCCAGTCCGTGTAATAGTTCCCGTCCGAGGCCTCGTACAACGGACCGACGTTCAGTTCTCTTACCACGGTACCTGCACCTCCAGCGCTCGAGAGGGGGTCACCGTCGCGCAATTGATTGTATCCACCATTGTGGTACCCATTTTGTTTCAACCCCTCACGCCCCTATCCTCATTAGGGTTTACATGCCACAACTTTATAACCCTTCTCTACGTGACTTTCGCGGTTTCGTGAACTATTAACACCGATTCTATTTGAGTTCAATACGTCCGAATTCGACCTCTATAGACCTTGTATCGAGACTCTGTAGTTGAACAGTCTGAAATTTTGACGCACTCGACACAAACATGTCTGCTTCTGTGACTACTTCTCTACTACCAACTTTCGACTCCCAGTGTGTCACGCCAGCCGATGTCTCGCGAGTGCTCCCAGAAGCTTTCGCTCCGCACGGCGACGGTGTTCCTCTGCCGTCCGACGATCGATCTCCAGCGTGGCGGCGATGTCGACCATCGTCGTCTCGCGTGGCAGTTCGTAGTATCCCCGTTCGTAGGCCAGCACGAACACCTCTCGCTGTCGACTGGTTAGCTCGGGGAGGTTTCGCTCGAGGTCGAACGGCGACTGGACGGACGGCAGCACCTCGAGGGTTCGCTTGGCGTCGACGGTTACGTCGAACGCCTCGAGCAGCGACCGGTAACACGCCGTCAACCGGTCGGCGTCGAGCGCGAGCACGCGACAGAGTCGGGCGCCGTTCTCGTAGGTGAGCGGCGGCAAGAGCAGACAGCCGTGGGCGTCGAGGTGCGGATCGACGGTCGGCGTATCGTGGTCTTTGATGCAGCCGTCGGTGACGGCGACGACCGCCGTCTCCTCGACGAGCGCGTCGTCGACGCCGGCGATCGCGTCGATTCGCTCGAGCACGTCGGCCGCGTCGCCGGAGCTACACCGGACCTGCAACAGGTCGCTGTGGTCGTTACACCACAGCGAGAGTCGGGCGTCGAACTCGCGGGTCAGAGCCGCGTACCCCTCCGTTCCCGCGAGCCGGAAGATCGCTTCGTGCATACACCCAGTACGACGGTCGGTATATATATCACCCGGCATACGCTCACTGTGCTCCCTTGACGACCCCGATCCAACGGTACACCCATATGCAGTCACCAGACGCCGCCGTCGGCGTAGGCGAACCGAGCGACCAGTGGCTCGAGTACCGGGGTGCACCGACCGGAACCGACCTCGAGTGTCGCGGCTGGCGCCAGGAAGCCGCATTTCGCATGCTCAACAACAACCTCGATCCCGAGGTCGCCGAGCGACCCGAAGACCTCGTCGTCTACGGCGGGACCGGGCGGGCCGCCCGCTCGTGGGACGCCTACGACGCGATCTGCGACGAACTCCGCGACCTCGGTGACGAGGAGACCCTCCTGGTCCAGTCCGGCAAGCCGGTCGGTCGGTTCACCACCCACGAGCGCGCCCCGCGGGTGCTCATCGCGAACTCGAACCTCGTCGGGAAGTGGGACGACTGGGAGCACTTCCACGAACTCGAGGCCGAGGGGAAGATCATGTACGGCCAGATGACCGCGGGTTCGTGGGCGTACATCGGTACCCAGGGAATCATCCAGGGAACCTACGAAACGCTCGCCGAACTCGCGGCCAAGCACTACCCCGACGGGGACGGACTCCGCGGCAAGATCGTCGTCACCGGCGGTCTGGGCGGGATGGGCGGCGCACAGCCGCTCGCGGTGACGA
Source organism: Natrononativus amylolyticus (assembly GCF_024362525.1). GTDB lineage: Archaea > Halobacteriota > Halobacteria > Halobacteriales > Natrialbaceae > Natrononativus > Natrononativus amylolyticus. The sequence continues at coordinate 140,612 of NZ_CP101460.1, read as the reverse complement.
TGAACCACGGCGTCTGTATCGCCGCAGAGGTCGACGAGCGCCGGATCGACCGCCGGATCGACACGGGTTACTGTATGGAGAAGACGGACGACCTCGAGGAAGCGATCGAAGCGGCCGAGGCGGCCGCGGCCGCGGGCGAACCGTACAGCGTCGGCGTCCACGCGAACGCCGCCGACGTGCTCGAAGAGATGCGAGAACGGGGGTTCGTCCCGGACGTGATCACCGACCAGACCAGCGCCCACGACGAACTCGAGGGCTACTACCCCTCCGGCTACACGGTCGCCGAGGCCGACGACCTCCGCGAGAACGATCCGGAAACCTACGTCGAGGAGAGCCTCGATACGATGGAGCGCCACGTCGACGGCATCCTCGCCATGCAGGAGGCGGGCGCGATCGCCTTCGAGTACGGCAACAACATCCGCGGACAGGTCCAGGAACACCGCGGCCACGAGACGGCCTTCGACTTTCCGGGGTTCGTTCCCGCCTACATCCGGCCGCTGTTCTGTCGCGGGAAGGGACCGTTCCGCTGGGCGGCGCTCTCCGGCGATCCCGCCGACATCCACCGCACCGACGAGGCCGTCAAAGAGCTGTTTCCGGAGAAGGACCACCTCCACCGCTGGATCGACCTCGCCCAGGAGCAGGTCGCGTTCCAGGGGCTGCCCTCGCGGGTCTGCTGGCTCGGCTACCAATCCGCCGACGACTCCGACGGGTTGACCGAGCGCGCCCGGTTCGCGCTGCGGATCAACGACCTCGTCGCGGAGGGCGAAATCTCGGCGCCGATCGTCGTCACGCGGGATCACCTGGACGCCGGCTCCGTCGCGAGTCCGAACCGCGAGACCGAGGCGATGCGCGACGGAACCGACGCCGTCGCCGACTGGCCGATCCTCAACGCACTCTTGAACACCGCCGCGGGCGCCGACATCGTCTCCGTCCACGACGGCGGCGGCGTCGGCATCGGCAACTCCCTGCACACGAACAACCACGTCGTCCTCGACGGCTCCGACCTCGCCGCTGAGAAGGCGCGGCGCGTGTACACCACCGACCCCGGTATGGGCGTGGTCCGCCACGCGGACGCGGGGTACGAGGAGGCACTCGAGGAGGCCCGCGAGTCGGGGGTTCACGTCCCGATGGAGGGGGTGGACCGATGACCGGCGGGTTCGCGGGCGGCGAGTTCGTCACGCACCCCGACTGGGGGGCCGCCGGCGGCTGGACCGACGTCGCCCGAACCGACGACCCGAACGACGACCTGTTCGGCCACGCCGTCGCGGACGTGTCGACGGCCGACGCCGATGCCGCGACCGCCGTTCTCGTCGGCGAGCCGTTCGACGGCGCGGTGATCGGCCGGGCGGGCGCGGCGGACGGTCCGACGGCGATCAGGCGGTCGCTCGCGCGGACGAAAACACACCACTTCGACGCCGGAGACGTCGCCCGGATCGGCGATCTCGGCGACGTTGCGACGCTCGTCGACGCCGAGACGGATACCACGGAGCCCGCCGACGAGCCGGTCGAATCCGTCCAGCGCCGCCTGCAAGGGGTAACTGCGGCGGTCTACGACCTCGAGGCCCTGCCGGTCTTCCTCGGCGGCGACAACTCCCTGACCTACGCGAACGTCGCGCCGTTGCTCGAGTCTCACGAGTCGGTCGGCGTCGTCAACCTCGACGCCCACCTCGACGTCCGCGAGCTCCGGGGGGAGGCGACCAGCGGAACCCCGTACCGCCAGCTGTTCGAGGCCGGCCTCGAGGGCTACGTCTGTCTCGGCGCGCGCCACTTCGAAACCGCCGGCCCGTATCACGAGTTCGTCCGCGAGCGCGGCGGCGAGATCGTCACCGCCGAGGAGGTCGGCGACGATCCGGTCGCCGCGGCGACGCTGGCGCTCGAGGCGCTTTCCGTCGACACCCTGTACGTGAGCGTCGACTGCGACGTCCTCGACGCGAGCGCCGCGCCGGGGGTGAGCGCGCCGACGCCGGGCGGGCTCTCGACGCGCGAACTGTTCAGACTCCTGCGCGTGCTGGCGGGCGACGATCGCGTCGCCGGCTTCGAGGTCGTCGAGTGTGCCCCGCCGCTCGACCGGGACGGGCTGACCGTCGACGCAGCCGCCCGCGCGGTCGCGCACTTCCTCGCGGGCTACGGGGTGGGTCGCCGATGACGGCCCCCGGAGCGGGCCCGAAGGGCGCCGCCGGGCACACGACGGTCGTCCACGACGCCGCCGAACTCGTCGTCGGTCCCGCGGACCCGGACACGAGGTCGGACCGGCCACTCGAGATCCTCGAGGACGCCGCGCTCGTCGCCGTCGGCGGCGAGGTCGTCGCGACCGGGCCGACCGACGAACTCACGCGCGAGTACCCGATCGAAAACGCCGATACCGCCGTCGACGCGAGCGGGAAGGCGGTGGTTCCCGGATTCGTCGACCCGCACACCCACGCCGTCTTCGCGGGCGACAGATCCGACGAGTTCGAGGCGAAACTGCGCGGGAAGACGTACCAGGAGATCCTCGCGGAGGGCGGAGGCATTTTACGAACCGTCCGCGCCACGCGGGAGACGAGTACCGACGATCTGGTCGAGAACCTCCTCGCCCACCTCGACGTCATGCTCGCCCGCGGGTCGACCACGGTCGAGGTCAAATCGGGGTACGGCCTCGAGACCGAGACCGAACTTCGGACGCTCGAGGCGATCGCCCGCGCCGACGAGCGCCACCCGATCGACCTCGTCCCGACGTTCCTGGGCGCCCACGCCGTCCCCGAAGGTCGGGACGCTGCGGAGTACGTCGACGAGGTCGTTGAGGAACAGCTCCCCGCCGTCGCCGACCAGGGGATCGCCGAGTTCTGCGACGTCTTCTGCGAGCAGGGCGTCTTCAACGTCTCCCAGTCGAGGCGGGTGCTCGAGGCCGGCATCGAACACGACCTGACGCCGAAGGTCCACGCCGAGGAACTCTCGCATCTGGGCGGAACGAAACTCGCGGCCGAGGTGGGAGCGGCGAGTGCGGACCACCTGCTCCACTCGACCGACGAGGACGTCGAGGCGCTGATCGAGGCCGGAACCGTCCCCGTCTTGCTGCCGGGTACCGCGTTCGGCCTCGGTGCCGACTACGCCGACGCGCGGGCGTTCCTCGACGCCGGCGCGCCGGTGGCGGTCGCGACAGACTTCAACCCTAACTGTCACTCGCGGTCGATGGAATTCGTCCAGACGCTGTCGTGCGTCGAGATGGGGATGACTCCCGCGGAGGCGCTCGTCGCCGCGACGAAGAACGCAGCGCTCGCGATCGACCGCGACGACGGCACGGGAACGCTTCGCGAGGGCGCACCGGCCGACGCGCTGGTGCTCGAGGCGCCGTCGTACGCCCACGTCGCCTACCGGTTCGACACCTCGGCGGTCGAAACGGTGCTCAAAGGCGGTGTCGTCGCGGCCCGGACGGGTGATCGGCCGTGACGCGACCCCCGGTCGAACTCGACGGCGAGTTGCTGACGCCGGAGGAGGTCGCGGCGGTGGCTCGAGACGGCGCCGAAATCGAGATCGCTCCCGGTGCTCGCGAACGGGTACGTGAATCCCGCGAGCGCGTCGAGGACGTCGTCGAGAGCGGCGAGCCGGTGTACGGGCTCAACACGGGGTTCGGCGAACTGGTCGACCAGCGCATCCCGCCAGAGAAGATCGAACGCCTCCAGACGAACCTCGTCCGGAGCCACGCCGCCGGCGCGGGGCGCGAACTGACCGTCGAGGAGGTCCGCGCGATGATGGTGACCCGAATCAACGCGCTCGTCAAGGGGTACTCGGGGGTCCGCGAGACCGTGGTCGACCACCTCCTCACCCTGTGTAACGAGGGCGTCCACCCGGTCGTGAAATCCCGCGGCAGTCTGGGTGCGAGCGGCGACCTCGCCCCGCTCGCACACATGTCGCTCGTCCTGCTCGGCGAGGGCGAGGCGATCGTCGACGAGCCCACGGGTAGTGAGCCGGGGACGTCACACCGGGTTTCCGGTGAAGAAGCGCTGCGGGCGGCGGGGCTCGAACCGCTCTCGCTCGCACCCAAGGAGGGGCTCGCGCTGATCAACGGCACCCAGCTAACCGTCGGGCTCGCCTCGCTGGTCGTCGTCGACGCCGAGCGACTCCTCGAGGCGGCCGACGTCGCCGGGGCGTTCACGACGGAGGTGACGCTGGGGACCACGGCCAGCTCGGACCCGGCGATCCACGAGGTCCGCCCGCACGCGGGCCAGCTCGAGAGCGCCGCCCGAATCAGGGAGCTCACGGCCGACAGCGAGGTCGTCGAGGCCCACCGGAACTGCGACCGGGTGCAGGACGCCTACTCGCTGCGGTGTCTCCCGCAGGTCCACGGCGCCGTCCGCGACGCGGTCGCCCACCTTCGCGAGGCCGTCGAGATCGAACTCAACAGCGCCACGGACAACCCGCTCGTCTTCGACGCCGGGCGGGTCGACGACCGCGCCTCGGGCACCGACCGGGCGGCGGTGCTCTCCGGGGGGAACTTCCACGGCATCCCGCTGGCGCTCAGACTCGAGTACGTGAGACTCGCACTCGCGGACCTCGCGGCCGTCTCCGAGCGTCGCACCGATCGGTTGTTGAACCCGAACCTCCAGGAGCCGCACCTGCCGCCGTTTCTCGCCCCCGAGAGCGGGCTCCGCTCGGGGTACATGATCGCCCAGTACACCGCCGCCGCCCTGCTCAACGAGATCCGCTCGCTCGGCCCCGCCTCGATCGACAACACGCCGGTCAGCGGCGGCCAGGAGGATCACGTCAGTATGAGCGCCCAGTCGGCGACGAACGTTCGCCGGGCGCTCGAAAACGCCACGACCGTCGTCGCGGCGGAACTGGTCTGCGCCGCTCAGGCCGCCGAGTTCGTCGACGACGCCTTCGACGCCGAAACCCCGCTCGCGTTCGGCGCCGGGACGGGCGCGGCCTACGACCTGATCCGGGAGGTCGTCCCGCCGCTCGAGGAGGATCGGCCGGTACACGTAGACGTCGAACAGGCCGTCGCGTTGATCGAACGCGGGCTGCTCGAGGAGGCGGTGGCGGCGGGGCTGTCGGAGCGCTGAGTCGACAACGCCGGGTCCCTGCCGGTGGGTACTGTTATCACTCCGGGGTTCGTACTGGTATCTGCCTTCACCTCGTGAAGGCCGATGGGCGTGCGGGGTCACCATTCGATCGTTACCACCTACCGATCCCCGCACGCCCGTGAACGTCGGCGGTTATGCGAACAATACCGAGCAGCGGGCGCTAGTTCGTGGGCATCCTATACAACATCGGGGCCTAATACTTTAGGGTCTTTCGCGTCGCTAGCCGGTACCGCCTCCCTCCTCGAAGAACTCGCTGAGCAGTTCGTACAGCCCTCGCCGGAGGTGCTGGTGCATGGTGGGGGGCGTGACGTCCATCGCCTCGGCGATCTCTTCGCCGGTGCTTCCGCGGGGCCAGTCGAAGTAGCCGCCGTAGTACGCCAGTCGAAGCGCCGTCAGCTGTCGGTCCGTGAGCCGGTCGAGAATCCCCTCGCGGCGTTCGATCGCCGTCTGGACTGGCTGGTCGATCTCGCGTCTGGCCACCAGCTCGGTGTCCTCGTACACCCGTTTCATCGCGTCGACGATCTCGCGGACGTCGGCGTCGCGGGGAACCTCCACGATAACCGTTCCGCTCCCCTCGCTGACGGTGATGTCCCGGATCGTCACGCCGTGGTCCGTGAGCGTCCGGACGCCCGACTCGTGGAGTCGGATCTCGATCGTGCACCTGTCGTCCCCGTCGTGGATCAGCCGACACTCCTCGATCGACTCGTGGGCGCTCGCCTTCTCGAGGACGGTCTGTCCGTCGATCCCTTCGAACGTGACGTACTGGTAGACCCGCCCGTTGCTGTTGGTGCCGGTCCACTCGAGGTAGGCGGAGCAGTCGTGTTCTTCCGAGAGATCGAACGAGAACGTGTCGCCGCCGGAGATGCGTAACTCGAGTTCGACGACGGCGTCAGAAAAGAGTAGCCGCCGGTTCTTCACCGCGTTGATCGCGAACCCGATCGTCTCTCCGAGCAGTCGGAACGCGTCCTGCTCGCGCCCGCCGAAGGCGTCCTCGCGCGTCGCGAGAACGGCGAGAACCCCGTAGACGGCGTTGTCGTAGCTGATCGGCACGGCGATCGCAGACCGGATGTCGTGAAGCTGCGCCGCTTCCTGTAGCCCCGCCGGCATCTCGGGATTTTGGAGCATCTCGTTGTCCACCATGATCTCTCCGGTTTGCATCGCCGTCACGACGGGGCGTTCCCGATCCGTCGAGAGATCGCTGACGCGCTCGATGAACGTCTCCGCCTCGCCCGCCCCGGTCCGGTAGTGAACGGTTCCCTCGCCGGCCAGTTCGCCGATCCAGGAGCCACAGTAGAGCTCCGAGTCGACGAGCCGTTCACAGACTTCCTGTTCGATCGTCGAGCGGGTCGGCGCCTCGACCAGCGTCTGGATGACCTGCCTGACGACGACGTTGATCCGGTCGAGGGTCTCGAGGCGGTCGCGGTGCTGTCGCACGTCCCGCTCGCGTTTCGCTCGCTGGGTGATGTCTCGTGCGAGCCAGATGACGGCGCGCTCGCCCGCGACCCGTTCGTCGGCGGGAATGACTTTTCCTTCGAACCACCGTAGCCCCTCTTCGGTCGCTGCTTTGTACTCGATAGATTGCTCCTCGTTCGTCTCGAGGGTCCGCTCGACGCACTCCTGTAGGCGGTCGGCGACGTCGTCGGGGAAGACGTCGTCCAGGCGCTCTCCGACCAGTTGATCCGCCGGCGCGGTCTTCATGTTCGCGGATTCGGTGGGCGTGTTCGCTTCGAGGTAGGTGCCGTCCTCGCTGATCACGAACGCCTCGTCGGGGAGGGTCGTGCTGAACACCCGGTCTAGCCGGTCGTCGCTCGTCGCCTCGCCGTCTTCTCGAGCGGTCGATTCGACTGTCGTCCGCTCTCGCGTCCCGTTCGCCGACGCGAGGGCCTCGAGCACCCGATCTGCCGGCTCCTCGACGTCGCTCGGAACGTACTCGGTCGCTCCCGCCTGGAGGGCTGTCGCGGCGAGTCGCTCGCTTCCGTTTCGCGGGGCGACCACCGTCGGAACCGCCGTCTCGGCCGCACTGATCCGCTCGAGGACGCGTCGAGTTCGGTCCGGACAGTCGAGTTCGATAACGACGCCGCGGGCGCCTTCGATTGGGAGCGAGAACTCGCCCGTGGCGGTCACGCTCGTGACCGAGCGATCGGTCGCCGTTCGAAGCCGCTCGTAGAGGTCGCTCCGGTCGCGGTCCGATACGAGCACGATCGGGCCCTGCTGGTGCTGGCTCGTCACGCTGCGTTGACTCTGGTGTCGACGCTGACTCGTCATACTGTAGGTACCCTGAGTTCGCGGCCGATAGCCGGACGATATCTCTGCTGATGCAAGTGCTCCGATCACCAAAAGCCTGACCATCGTTTTCCCGCCGATGGGCGAGCGTGGCGTTCGCGCTTCCCTCGAACAGTTCTCGGGAAACGGTACAGGGGAGTTATGTACGTGCCGTGCTAACGGTGGGGTGGGAAGGGTGAATGCTCGAACTCATCAAGACAGTGTTATTTCGGGAGGACGGTGGGAACGTCCTCTACGAGTGCCGACGCTGTGGAACGACGGTCGACACTGCGGAAACGGCGTGTCCGACGTGTGAGACCGTCGATATCGCTATGATACAGACTCGATAGTCGACGGCTCGAACCGGGCCGTCCGGACGAAGTCGGCGGGACGTACGGGTCTCGACAGACTCCCCGACGAGCGCCGGCGCCCGCGTTCAGAGGTAGTCCTGTTCTTTCAACTGCTCGATAACGTCGTCGACGAAGGCGTCGACGTTCTCGTAGGGGAAGTCGCCGCCGTCGAGTTTGGTGTTGAGTTCCATCGCCGTCATCGAGAACTCCTCGGACTCGAACTTCGTCCCCGGCCCGTTCGGGAGCGCCGGAACGAGATCCATCGGACTCGAGATCGGGTAGTCTGCGCCTTCGAACGCCTCGGTCATCTGCTCACGGAGTTCCGCTTCGTCTGCCATTGCACCCGGCCCTTCACGCGGATAAATAATAAACCTGTTGAGAGCACTAATTGGGTGACGGCGCCTCTCGTCCCCGAAAACGCCGCCCTCGATTTCCCCTCGTCCGTCGCGAACCGCCTTCCCCACTCGAGTGCGGTACCCCGAAACAGTCATTACGATTCGGCGACGTGTTCTCGTACGTATGGCCAAGGACACCGTCAGGTACCCGGACGACGTCGTCGAGGAGATCGACGCCCTCGTCGAAGACGGGATGTTCGAGAGCAAGTCCGAGTTCTACCGGTTCTCCGCGGAGTACGTTCTCACGCTCGTCAACCCCGACCACGAGGTCGAGACGTTCAACTTCGACGAGATCAAGTCCGAGCTCCGTATCGACGAGCAGGTACAGCCGGGGGCGATCGGAACCGACGGTGGGACGTTCTTTCTCGACGCCGTGATCACGATCCGGAAGTACGGTCTCCGGGGGAACTACGAGGCCGCCGAACGCTTCATCGACACCCACTACGACCCCACCGACCAGGAGTGTCTGATTCTCGAGGAACTCCTCGGAACGTACCGCGACCGGGCCGGCGGCCAGTCGGTGTAGACTCCCGGTTGGTGCGTGCGAGCTACGAGCGCCCCCGTCCCGGCGAGCGCAGCGCCAGGGCGCTGATCCCGATCCAGACGACGAGAAACCCGCTCACGAACCCGAGGAAGTGACCGGCCCACGCGCGCGCCTCGAGCAGGAACAGATCCACAGCGACGCCGACGAAGATCACGAGCGCGCTGACCTGGAGGGCGACGGCGACCGCGGCGGTCGGCTGCCGCTGTGCGAACAGCGTCCACGCGCGGCCGGCGAGGTAGGCGGCGCCGACGCTTCCGAGGACGAGCCACGCGATCCCCGCCCCGTCGATCCGAGCGGCCGGGGCGGTCGCGGCGATCGAAAACAGACCCAGTCCCGTCAACCCCGCCGGAACGGGCCGCTCGAGTGTCCGGCGATCGTGGAGCGCGATCGCCCCGGACAGCAGCGCCAGCAGCGCCGCCGTCACGATCGAGAAGCCGGCGCCGCCGGCGGACTGGGACGGGGAGAGCGCGGTGAGCCGGAAGTACGCCTCGAGCAGCCCCGCGGTGAGCGGCGGGCTGGCGAGCAGGGTTCCGAGAAACAGTGCGTAGTAGAGTCGGCGCCGGCGCCCCAGGAGGGCGAAGGAGACGGTCACCAGGACGGCGTAGCCGAACAGGTTGGTGAGCAGGTGCTCGAGATCCGCGTGGCCGACCGCCGACCAGTAGGCGTCCGCGACGCCGCTTCGTCCCGGCTGGTACAGAAAACTCTCGTAGGGGATCGGCGCGACGTAGACGAGGATCAGCGCCGCGGGGACGGTCGCGTGGACGAGGACGTCCCGCAGGGCCACTCGAGTTCCGACTGCCTCGCTCGCTCCAGTTCCCATCGTCGCTTCGTGTGCGGGGGACGGAGTCCACGCGAAAGCGTCTTTCGACCGCGGTTTTCGACAGCGGCCGTCGCAGCGAAGCGGCTTCTCACCGTTCCGCCACGCACGGACACGGCTCGAAGTGCCACGGTTTACGATGTGTACACGTTCTACACTTCTCACACTGTGTGAACGTCTCCGGCGATTCGGGGTCTCGGTACGGGTGCTCGAGCGGCCGACGAGCGAGGACTGTGCTACTCGAGGTCCGCGCCCACGGCCTCCTCGACCGAGGAGAACCCGTCCCGCTCGAGCAGTTCGATCAGCCCCCGGTTGATCTCGCGGGCGGTCGCGGGGCCGTTGTAGACGAAGCCGGTGTAGAGCTGGACGAGCGACGCGCCCGCCCGGATCTTCTCGTAGGCGCTCTCTGCGGAGTCGACGCCGCCGACGCCGACGATCGGCAGGTCGGTGTGCTCGGCGAGAAGCCGAACGACGCTCGTCGCCGGATCTTCGAGTGGCTTCCCGCTCAGACCGCCCCACTCGTCCCGCCCGGCGGCGGTGAGCCCCTCCCGGCTGGTCGTGGTGTTCGTCGCGACGATCCCGTCGAGATCGAACGCCTCGACGATCTCGAGCAGTTCGAGCACGGATTCGTCGGGCGAGTCGGGGCCGATCTTGACCAGCATCGGGACCCCGGTGTCGTTTTCGGCCTCGAGCGTCTCGAAGATCGCCCGCAGGTGCTCGGGCGAGCCCTCGTCGAACTCGTCTGGCGTGTTCGGACAGGAGACGTTGACGACGACGTAGTCGGCGTACCCCGAGAGCCGGTCGAAGACGCGGCGGTAGTCCTCGAGCGCCTCGGTCTCGCCGGAGGTGTTCATCTTCCCGACGTTGACGCCGATCGGCACCTCGGGCGTGCCGTCGGCCTCGAGTCGCGTTCGGACCCGCTCCATCCCGTCGCCGTTGAACCCCATCCGGTTGATCATCGCCTCGTCGTCCTCGAGGCGGAACAGCCGCGGCTTGCGGTTGCCCGGCTGGGGGTAGGGAGTGACGGTTCCGATCTCGACGAACCCGAACCCCAGCGCCGCGAGCGCGTGTGTCACCTCGGCGTTCTTGTCGAACCCGGCGGCGACGCCGACGGGGTTCGGGAACGTCTCGCCGAACAGGTCGACCTCGAGCGCCGGGTGGGCGTACCGATACCGCCGCTCGAGCGCGGCGCGCGTCGGTCGCGTGGCCTGGGCGGCCCGAAGTGCGCGTTTGCCGAGGCCGTGTGCCAGCTCCGGCGGGAGCCGAAACGCGAGGGGACGAATCCTCGAGTAGAACGTCATTGCCCCTACTTCGCGGGCTCCGGTACGTAAGTGACTCGGGAGTGGCCGACGCCGGCTCCGGTCGGACGTTCACGATCGTCTATCTATGCGAACGATACCCACGGGTTCGGTCGGTATCGGCCGGCAGAATTGACCTGTACCGGCCGAACAACCGGTGGATAACGAAATAGTTTTCCTGCGGGTGCCGCTTGGATCGACTACCAACGGAGAGCTATGAGCATCATACACCGGTCGGTCGGAGGGGTCGTCCGTGGCGACTGAGCGCGTTCTCGTTCCCCTGTCGGAGTCGATCACCGTCCGGCAGACGGTCAGCTACGCCGTCCGGTCGCGAGTCGACGACGCGACCGACACGCTCGTCTGTCACCTCGTCGTCGCGATCCCGTACGACGCCGAGGTTCCCGAGGGGCAACGGACGATCGACGACGCACGGCAGCTTCTCGACCGAGCCGAACGCTGGGTCCGCGAGGACGCCGGCAACGCCGACGTCGAGATCGAGACGGCCGTCCTCGGAACCGACGAGTACCTGTTCGGTCCGCGAGACTACGCCGACGCGCTCGCGGCGTACGCCGAGGACCACGACCTCGACTGCGTGGTCCTCGACCCGGAGTACAGCCCCGGCGCGACGGCACCGATCCTCCGGCCGCTCGAGCGCGAACTCACGGACGTCGGCCTGACCTACGAGGAGGCGCCGGTCGAGCGATCGGCCCGCCACGAGCGCCTGGTGGGCACCGACAGCCCCGGCAAGCTCGTCGCGCTGTTCGGCATCTCGCTCGGCTTCTATCTCGTCCTCGGCGACCCCTTCTACTGGTTCGACTGGGTGACCGGCGTCGCGGTCGCCGGGATCGTCTCGCTCACGCTCTCGAACGTGACGTTCGCGACGTCGCCGACGATCCGCTACTCGCCGGTTCGTACCCTTAGGTTCGGACTGTACGTTCCGTACCTCATCTTCGAGATCATCAAGTCGAACCTCCAGATCTCCCTGGTGATACTGCGCCCGTCGATGCCGATCGAGCCGACGCTCACGCGGGTGAACACGAAAGTTCGTAGCGGCCTGCCGCTGCTGGCGCTCGCGAACAGTATCACGCTGACGCCCGGCACGCTCGTCGTCCGGGCGAACGATCAGCGGCTGGTCGTCCATACCCTCATCGTCGACGCCCGTGAGGGGCTGTTCGACGGCGCCTTAGAGCGGGCGGTTCGCTTCGTCTTCTACGGCCGGGAGGCGGCGGCAGTCGCGACGCCGCGCGAACGCGGCGACACCGAAATAATCGGTGGTGACGAGCTGTGACTGCGGATCTCATCAACGACGTCTTCCTCGCGGCGGCGGCGCTGTTCGTCGTTCTGGCGATCCTGATGTTCTACCGGGCGGTCGCGGGGCCGACCACGCAGGACCGCCTGCTCGCGGTGAACGTCCTCGGGACGAACACCGTGGTCATCCTCGCCCTGCTCGCGGCGGGGCTCGACGAGCCGTGGTTCCTCGACGTCGCGCTGATCTACGCGCTGCTCAACTTCCTGATGTCGATCGCCATCTCGAAGTTCACCGTCGAGCGAGGTGGTGTGCTGTGATCGACGCGCTCTACTTCTGGTCGATCATCGTCCTCCTCGCCTTCGGGCTGTTCTTCACGCTCGTCTCGGCGGTCGGCGTCATCCGCCTGCCGGACGTCTACGCCCGCGCGCACACGGCCTCACAGACGGACACGCTCGGGGCCGGCCTCGCGCTCGCGGCCGTCGCGCTCGCGCTCGGCTGGCAGCACGCGACGGTGTACACCGTCTTGCTGCTGTTCTTCGTGTTCATCACGAACCCGACGGCCGCACACGCGATCGCCCGTTCGGCCGCGGAGACGGGAATCGAGCCCTGGACCGCCGACGACGAGGAAGGTGAGAGCCGATGAGCGCCGTCGCCTACACGCTCGCGGTGTTCATCCTCGCGACCGCCGTCGCCACGGCCTTGTTCCGCGACGTCCTCTCGGCGATCGTCGTCTTCGGAGCGTACAGCCTGGGGATGGCGATCCTCTACACCTACCTGCTCGCACCCGACGTCGCGATGACAGAGGCCGCGATCGGCGCCGGCGTGACGACGATCCTGCTGTTGCTGACGATCGCCCGGACGAGTCGGCCGTCGACCGACAAACTGTTCGAGTCGGTCAACGTGCCGGGCGTGATCGCCGCCGGCGCGTTCGTCCTCGTATTGCTGACGCTGTTGCCCGAGATGTACGCGGTCGGCGATCCGGACGCACCGATCTGGGGCGGAGGCGTGCTCGAGCAGACGCCCTCGCTCTACTACGTTCAGAACACCTACGCCGACACGAGCGCCCAGAACGCCGTGAGCGCGGTGCTGGCCTCCTACCGAGGATTCGACACCTTCGGGGAGGCCGTCGTCGTCTTCGCGGCGGGGATCGCCGTTCTCCTCGTCCTCAAACGGGAGGTGTTCACCTGATGAGCTCTGAGGGACACAACTACGACGATACGTACACCGAGAGTCAGGTCATCCTGACTGCGGTGAAGATCATCGCCCCCTTCACGCTCACCTACGGGCTGTTCATGACGTTCCACGGCGCCGACACCCCCGGCGGGAGCTTCCAGGGCGGTGCCATCATCGGCGTCACGGTCCTGATGCTCGCCTTCGCCTTCGGCATCGAGCCGACCCGCCAGTGGCTCAAGAACTCCGTCGTCGTCGGCCTCGTCACCGGCGGCGTCGCCATCTTCATCGCCACCGGCTTCGCGACGATGGCGCTCGGCTACAACTTCCTCGAGTACCGCGCGTTCGAGGACGCCTTCGGCATCGCTCACTACTGGGGGATGGAGGCGATCGAGGTCGGCGGCGTCGCGCTGATCGTCGCCGGCGTCGTCATCACGCTGTTCTTCGCGATGGCCGCGGGCTTTACGCCCGACCGGCGCACCCGCGGGGCTGAGGGGCCCGGTCGTGCGGACGGGGGCCTCGAGTCGGAGGTGGGAGACGATGATTGAGGGCGCCATCGACGTGCTCGCCACGCGGTACGCCTACGCGCTCATGTTCGTCCTGATGGGGATCGGGATGTACATGATGATCGCGAGTCAGAACCTCGTGAAGAAGCTGATCGGGGTCAACCTGTTTCAGACGGCGATCTTCCTGTTCTTCGTCGCCGTCGCGTTCGTCGAGGGCGGGAAGGCGCCGGTCGTCCCGGCCGAGGCCGATCCCGGCGAGCTCGCGATGGCGAGCCCGCTTCCCCACGTGATCGTCCTGACCGCCATCGTCGTCGGCATCGCGCTCACCGCGGTGGGACTCGCGCTCATCATCCGCATCTATGCGGAGTACGGAACCCTCCGCGAGGACACCCTCAGGGAGGTGCGTGCCGATGAGTGAACTCGCCCACGCGCTGCCGGCGTTGCTCGTCGCGGTTCCGATCCTGCTCGCGGCCGTGCCGATCGCGCTCGGCCTGCGCTACCGGCGCACCGGCTGGTCGGTCGCCGCGGTCACGACCACCGCGCTGTTCGCCGCGACGGTCTACCTGGCGAGCGTCGTCTACGAGACGGGGCGCGTCGTCCACGTCCTCGGAGGGTGGGACGAGATCCAGGGGATCGGCATCGAACTCGTCGCCGACGAGTTCTCCGTGCTGATCGCGCTGCTCGTCACTGCTACCGCCGCAGCCGTGTTGCTCTACACGCGCGCGGGAGGCCCACGCGGGAACACGTTCTACGGCGGCTACCTGCTGCTCGTCGGCGGTCTGCTCGGCCTCTCGCTGACCGGCGACGTCTTCAACATGTTCGTCTTCCTCGAGATCGTCGGGCTGGCGACGTACGCCATGATCGCGAGCGGCGACGGCCCGGAGTCCGCCGTTGCAGCTCTGAAGTACCTGATCCTGGGGACACTGGGTGCCTCGCTGTACCTGATCGGCGTCGGCTTCCTGTTTATGGCGACCGGTGCGCTCAATATGGAGGTCCTCGGCGAGGCAATCCCCGAGGTCGCAGCGGCCGGCGGCGGCGACCTGACGCTCCTGCACGCCGCGTTCGCGTTTATCTTCATCGGATTCGCCATCAAAGTGGCCCAGTGGCCGCTGCACACCTGGCAGCCCGACGCCTACCAGCACGCCCCCGACGGCGTGACGGCGCTGATCGCGGCGCTCGTCTCGACGGTGTCGGCGTACGCGCTCGGGCGACTCATGTACGACGTTTTCGGCCCCGAGTTCCTGCTCGCGACGCCGTACGCGACGGAGGTCGTCGTGGTCGTCGGCTCGGTGAGCGTCCTCGCCGGCAGTACGCTCGCGGTGATCCAGCAGGATATCAAGCGGATGTTCGCGTACTCCTCGGTCGCCCAGTTCGGGCTGATCGTCGCCGCCTACGGGCTGGTCACGCAGACCGCGTTCGTCGGCGCGATCGTCCACCTGATCGGCCACGGGTTGATAAAAGCGGGGCTGTTCCTCGTCGTGGCCGTCGTCGCACTGGGCTACGGCGCCCGCACCGTCGACGAGTACGCCGGCCTCGCCTCTCGTCGACCGGTCGCCGCCGGTTCGATGGCCGTCCTGCTGATCACGCTGATCGGCATTCCGCCGTCGGTCGGTTTCATCGGCAAGTGGTACATCGCCGTCGGCGCGATCGAGGCCGAAGCCTGGCTCGTCGCCGCCGTCATCTTCCTCTCGACGATGCTCACGCTCGCCTACGCCGCGCGCATCCTCGAGAAGATGTACTTCACGCCGCCGACGCCGGTCGAATCGCCCCACCCGCCGGGGGTTGCGACCGACGGCGGTGTCCGCCGCGGCCGACCGGATCTCGTCACCGCCGAGATGCTCGCGCTGATCGTCTTCGTGGCGATCACCGCGGTCGTCCTCGGCTTCGCTGGTGACGTGTTCTTCGAGCTGCTCGAGCCGTTTACCGACGAGGTGTTCAACTGATGTCTGAAGTCGTTACCGATCCGCGTCCGCTGGCCGCCGTGCTCGTCTCGGCCGTTGCGGTCGTTCTCATCGTCGCGTCGTATAGCCGTCCGAACGTCCGCGAAGGCTGGTCCGTCCTGGCGGCGCTCGCCAAGTTCGGGATCGTCGCGAGCATGATCCCCGGCGTCATGGACGGCACCGTCTACGAGTGGAGTCTCGCCGAGAGCACCGGTCTGGATTTCGTCGCTGGCATCGACTTCGCGCTCCGGGCCGATCCGCTCGGCCTGCTGTTCGCCCTGCTCGCGAGTTTCCTCTGGATTTTCACGTCCTTCTACGCGGCGGGGTACATGCGCGGGCTCGACGAACACGCCCAGACGCGCTTTTTCGCCTCCTTTGCCGCGAGCCTGTCGACTGCAGTGGGGATCGCGTTCGCCTCGAACATCCTGACGATCTTCATCTTCTACGAGCTGCTGAGTCTCGTCACCTACCCGCTGGTCGCCCACAACGAGGACGACGAGGCCCGGATCGCGGGCCGGAAGTACCTGACCTACACGTTCTTCGGCGGCGGGGTGTTCCTGCTCGCCGGCACCGTCCTCGTTTACTGGCTCACCAGCAACGTCGGCGATCCGACGCTGACCTTCGAAGCTGGCGGTATGAGCGCGCTCTCGGAGGCCGCGGCAGCGGATCCGACGATCGCCCAGGCCGCATTCTACCTCCTGATCGCCGGCTTCGGCGTCAAGGCCGCCGTGATGCCGCTTCACTCCTGGCTCGCAGACGCGATGGTCGCGCCGACGCCCGTTTCCGGGCTCTTGCACGCGGTTGCCGTCGTCAAGTCCGGAGCGTTCGGGGTCGCGCGGGTGATCCTCGAGGTGTTCGGCGTCGACACCATCCGCGAACTCCCCCTTTCCGTCCCGGTCGTCGGCGAGGTCGGGTTGAACGTCCCGATCGCGATTCTCGCGGCGTTCACCCTCACCGCGGCGAGCATCATCGCCCTTCGAAAGGACCACCTCAAGCGCCGGCTGGCGTACTCGACGACGGCCCAGCTCTCCTACATCGTGCTGGGACTCTCGTTGCTCAATCCGTTCGCGATCTTCGGGGCGCTGTTGCACATTCCCGCCCACGCGTTCGGGAAACTCACCCTGTTCTTCTGTGCGGGGGCGGTCCACGTCGAAACCCACACCGACTACGTCAGCGAGATGGCCGGCATCGGCAAGCGGATGCCGCTGACGATGTCCGCCTTCGCGCTCGGCTCTGCGAGCATGGCCGGCATCCCGCTGCTCGCCGGGTTCGTCAGCAAGCTCTACCTGCTGATCGGCGCCGGCTCCGTCGGCGGCACCTACTGGTGGTTCGCGACCGCCCTGATCGTTTCCGGGATCCTGAACATCGCCTACCTCTGGCCGGTCGTCTACACCGCGTTCTTCGAGAGCGAAGAGCGCCACGACGCGAAGCCGCTGCTCGAGTTCCCGCTGGGCGGTCGGACGGAATCGTACGGCATCGCGACGGGCCAGCTCGCCACCGACGGCGGCCGCGAGGACGACGACGAGGAGTACGAGTACGCCGTCGACAGGTATCCGAGCGACCACACGACCGACGATGAGACGAGTCGCGACGAACCGGCCCACGAGGCTCACGCCGAGGACCACCACGATCACGGCGACCACCACCACGGCGGCCCGCCGGAGGGCGGCTGGGTGCGCCACTCGCCGCTCACGGAGAGCACCTGGCTCATGGTTATGCCGATCTCGGTGATCGTCACGGGGGCGGTCGTCCTGGGCGTCGTTCCGGACTACGCCGTCTTCTTGGAGCTGGTCGGCTACATCGTCGAGGAGGCGACCGGGGAGGTGATTCTCGATGGCAACTGAAGCACTCTCGATGATGTACCCGCCGCTGCTCGTCTTCGCCGCGGCGCTGTTGATCCTCGTCTTGCCCCGGATCGTCGGCTTCGCGCTGGGGGCGCTCAGCCTCGTCGGCGTCATGGCCGTCGCGCTGTTCGCCCCAGAAGGGGCGCTGCTCACCGGTACGTTCCTCGGCTTCGAGGTCCAGCCGTTCTACGTCGACGACGACGGCTTCACCCGACTCGTCGCGCTCGGTCTCGGCTTCCTCGGCGCGTTCGCCGTGATCTACGCCTACTCGAGCGAGGCCTCGAACGTGATGGCCGCCTTCGCGCTGGCGTACGTCTCGAGCGCGATCGGCGCCGTGTTCGCGGGCGACTGGCTCACCCTCGTCTTCATGTGGGAGATCATGGCGGTAACGAGCACGCTGCTGGTGTGGCACTACGGCGGCACCGCCGTGCGGGCGGGCTACCGCTACGCCATCGCCCACGGGATCGGCGGCAGTCTCGTCCTGTTCGCGGTGATCGCCCACTACGCCCAGGAGGGCTCGTTCATCTACGGTGCGGGCGTCGACGGCGACGTCGGCATCGGTCCGGGGATCCCCGCGATCCTCGCCGTGCTGGGGATCGGCGTCAACGTCGCCTTCATCGGCTTCCACACCTGGCTGCCCGACACCTACCCGCAGCCGCACTTCGCCGCCTCGGTCTTCCTCGCGGCGTTTACGACGAAGACGAGCGCGCTGATCCTCTACCGGGCGTTCCCGGAGGGCCACCTCTGGCTCGCCTACATGGGCGGGCTGATGGCGGTCTACGGCGTCGTCTTCGCGCTGCTCCAGCACGACATGCGCGCGCTCCTGTCCTATCACATCCAGGCCCAGCTCGGCTACATGGTCGCCGGCATCGGGATCGGCACCGCGATCGGGATCTCCGGGGCGATGGGCCACCTGTTCAACAACGTCCTCTACAAGAGCCTGCTGTTCATGGCCGTCGGCGTCGTCATCTACCGCACGGGCGAGAACGACCTCTACAAGCTCGGCGGGCTCTGGAAGGAGATGCCGATCACGGCGATCGCCTTCGCCATCGGTGCGCTCTCCATTACGGCTGTGCCCGGTTTCAGCGGCTTCATCAGCAAGGGGATGATCCTCGATGCGGCCGATCCGGGCTACTACGGCGCCCCCGAGTACCAGGCGCTGTACTGGTTGCTCTTTATCGGCGCCATCGGTACCTTCCTCTCGTTCATCAAGCTCGGCTACTACGTGTTCCTCCACGGCCCGGCCGACCGGTCGGTGCCGGACTCGAGGCCCGGCCAGAGCGTCTCGATGCTCTCGGTGGGCGGCGCGTGTCTGCTCCTCGGCCTGCCGTTCGTCGGCTGGCCGGTCTTCGCGGACCTGCTGCCGCTGGTCGACGGCGTCACGGTGACCGAGATGGACACCGCGCTCAACCCCTACAGCGCCGGCCACCTGACCGACGCGCTGATCCTGATCACCGTCTCCGTGATCGGGTTCATGATCATCCGCAAGCCGCTGTCGAAGCTCGACTACTCCGACCCGGCACTGATCGTCAACCCGGCGACGTTCTACCTCGGCCGGGGAACGATGCGCGCGGTAACGGGGACCTTCGCGGCCGTCGACGCCGCCGCGGTCTCGCTCGTCCGGCAGTGTTACTGGGTCGGTACCAACCCGGTGCTGGCCGTCGATAACACCGCGCGGCGGCTGCCGAACTGGGTCGTCGAGGTCGACGAGCACCGGCCGGCCGACGGCGGGCGGCCGTCGACGATCCACCTGCGCGCGAGCATCGGACTGACGGTGCTCTTGCTGACCGTCATCCTGACGATCGTGCTCTGGCTGCTCGTCTGAGCCGGGCTCTCTTTCGTCTGTTCGTTCCCGTTACCGTTCGGTACGTTCGGGATACCCGTCGAGATCCGGTCCGTCCATCGGCGACCGCCAGCCGGGGCGATGAGGCTCTCCTCGAGCGTTCCCCCTCGTCACCGTCTCGGCTCGCTCCCGCGTGGCTAGCCCGGGACTACCCACGGACACGCGTCGAATAACAATTACACGAGGGACGGACTGGCGGCATAGATGAGGGCGAACGCTATATCCACACAGCCGGCTCTGGCACAGAGGACCCGACGCACGGACGGGGTCTCGAGGTGACGCCCGTGTACGAAGACTCCGCAGTCGCCGTCGTCGTTCCAGCGTACAACGAGGCGGGGTTCGTCGGCGACGTGATCGACACCGTTCCCGCCTACGTCGACCGCGTTTACGTCGTCGACGACTGCTCGACCGACGACACCTGGGCCGAGATACGTCGCCACGCCCGGTCGGCCAACGCCGAGTCCGACGTCGAGGGAGTCCGGTCGGACGACCCCGAGACGTCCCTCGCCGACCGCGCGCGCGATCCGCCCGGCGACCTGTCGACGGGGGGTGACAACGCCGTCGCAGACGGCGGCGCGGCGGCTCACCCGGTCGTCGTTCCGATCCGCCACGAGCGAAATCGCGGCGTCGGCGGCGCGATCAAGACCGGCTACCGGCGCGCGCTCGCCGACGAGGTAGACGCCGTCGCGGTGATGGCCGGCGACGGCCAGATGGACCCCGACCGGCTCGAGTCCCTCCTCGAGCCGGTCGTCGACGGGCGGGCGGGCTACGCGAAGGGGAACCGCCTCTCGGAGGGCGATTCGCGGGAGATGTCGGCCTGGCGGCTGTTCGGAAACCTCACGCTGACACTGCTGACGAAGGTCGCCAGCGGCTACTGGGGGATGATGGACCCCCAGAACGGCTACACGGTCATCTCCCGGGAGGCGCTCGAGGCGGTCGACCTCGACCGGCTGTACGAGGGGTACGGCTTCACGAACGACCTGTTAGTCGCGCTGAACACCCAGAGCGTCCGGATCGCCGACGTCTCGATGCCGGCGGTGTACGGCGACGAGCGGAGCCACATCCGCTACCGGTCGTTCGTCCCTCGCCTGTCGTGGCTGTTGCTCCGCAGCTTCGTCCGTCGCCTGGGTCGGAAGTACGTGCTGCGCGACTTTCACCCGCTCGCGCTGCTGTACGCGCTCGGCGCGGCCGCGAGCGCGGTCGCCCTGGCCGGCCTCGGCGCCGCGGCGGCCGCCCGGTCGAACGCCGACTCCGCAGGCGGGCGGGCGATGGCCTCGCTCGTTCTGCTGGTACTGTCGTCGCTGAGCGTGCTGCTGGCGATGGCGTTCGACCGCGAGGAGAACGCGGAGACGGTGGTGAGGGTGGAATGACCATGCGCGTCGTCGTCACCATCCAGCACCCGGCGCACGTTCACTTCTACCGGAACGTGATCGACATCCTCGAGGCTGACGGCCACGAGGTGTTCGTCTTCGCCCGCGAGAACGACCTCGCGGTCCCGCTGCTCGAGGAGTACGGGATCCCCCACGAGGTGCTCGCTGGCCCGCAGAACTCGCTGTTCGGACTGGCGAAGGTACAGCTGACCTACGAGGCGCGGCTGCTCCGGCGGGCCCGCCGGATCGACCCCGACGTGATGACCGCCATCGGCGGCGTCGCGGTCTCACACGTCGCCCCACTCGTCGGCGCCAAGAGCGTCGTCTTCATCGACAACGAGGGCGTCACCTCCCACCGGATCACCACGCCGTTCGCCCACGCGGTCTGTACGCCGCGACGGTTCGACGACGAGTACGGGGAGAAACACGTCCGGTACGACGGCTACCACGAACTCGCGTACCTCCACCCCGACCGGTTCGTCCCGAACCCTGACCGGCTGCGCGCCCACGGCGTCGATCCCGACGAACGGTACTTCCTGCTTCGCTTTCGCAAGTGGGACGCGCTCCACGACGTCGGCGAACTCGGCCTCTCCGCGGCGGGCAAGCGTCGGCTCGTCTCTCTGCTCGACGACCACGGCGAGGTGTACATCACCAGCACCGACGAGCTTCCCCCGGACCTCGAGCCCTACCGCCTCCCGGTGCCGCCCCACCTCGTCCACGACCTGCTGTACCACGCCGACTGCTACGCGGGCGACTCCGCGACGATGGCGACCGAGGCCGCGGTCCTCGGAACGCCCGCGGTTCGCGTCCAGTCGTTCGCCGCGCGCGAGACGGACATGAGCAACTTCGTGGAGCTCCAGGAGGAGTACGACCTGCTCCGCTCGACGCCCGACGAGGACGAGGCGATCGAGACGGTTCGGGAGCTGATCGCGGATCCGACGACCCTCGAGACGTGGGCGCGCCGCCGCGAGCGTCTCGTCGCGGAGAAGATCGACGTCGCCTCGTTCGTCGCGGATCTGCTGTGTGCACAGGCCGGCCTCCCGGTCCAGGGTCGGCCACAGCGAACGCCGGCGGTCCAGTAGCTCGGCGACTCGAGTCGGACAGAAATTCGGGCGGCGATTGGGTGTGGGTACCTCAATTGCGCGTGTGCGCCGCCCTGGCTCCACGTCGGAACCGTTCGAATAAACGGGGTGTTACCCTATTACTATCTGGAACCTAAGCCGTTGCAGTCGCCGTTGGGCACCCCCTTATCGCCCCGTCGAGGTCAGTCGTCCTCCGAGCGCGGGTCGGACTCCGGCCGTGCGGCGAGCGACCGCGTGTGATCTTCGACGACGGCGATCGATTGCTCCAGCACCGACGCACGCAGCCCCGGCTGTGACGACGTCGCCGCCTGACGGTACCGCCGGTCGTCGCGGCCCGCTCGCGCGCCGCGCGGTTTCAGGTACTCGCCGTCGACGTCGAGGGCGGCCTGTTCGCAGAGACGCTTCAGAATCGACCGCGCCCCCTCGGTCGTGATCGCCGGCGGCGCGATGGCGTACTCGCGGGCGAGTTCGACCGCCGTCGACTCCTCGAAGCGGTCGTCGATCCCCGCCGCGTCGTACCCCCGTTCGGCGAGTCCCGCCCGGACCCGCCGGGCGATCGAGGGCGCGTGTCGCGTCGGGAACAGCGGCCACTCGTTCGACGGCGGATCGAGCACCACGCGGTACCGCCGCAGCGGCGTCCTGGCCGCCGCGGGCAGGCTGACGTCCTCGAGTCGCTGGGACGTTCCGAGGACGCGAATTGTTCCCGTATAGAAGTCGACGTCGTCCCACGTTGCGCCGGTGCGACGCTCGTCCTCCGGGACGCGAAACAGCTCAGCGCCGCGAACGTTCGAGTGGGCGAGCACCGCGACCATCGCGTACTCGCGGAGGCGTCCCAGGCGCTCGTGTCTGCTCTCGCCGTCGGCCTCGAGCGCCCGCTCGCGGACGAACCCCTCCAGGTGCTGGCGCTGTGTCGGCGTCCAGAACTGGTCGGACGGGCGGCGGTCGGCTGCCGGCAGCAACTGTTTGGCGTCGCCTGCAGTGGCGGGGTTGGTCTCGAGGAGGCCGCCGCGAACGCACCACGAGAGAAACGCCCGGACCACCGCGTAGTAGGTTCGTGCGGTCGAGGCGGTGTACTCGCCGCCTCGGGTTCGTCCCTCGAGCGTTCGCGCGTACGACCGGAGGTGGTCGGCCTCGAGGTCGACCAGCGAGACGAGGTCGTGGTCGGCCTCGAGCCAGTCGGCCCACCGCCGGAGGATCGACCCGGCGTTCGAGGCGTACGTCCCTGCGCCGGGGCCGTCGGGGTCGCCGACGGCCTTGCGCTGGAGGTAGGTGGAGACGGCGTCACGGACCGTGACTCCGCTCACGGTACCCCCACCTCGCTGTCGCCGACCGGTTCGAACGCGGGCGTCGTCCGGACGCCCGCCGCCGTGACGGTGCCGTCCCACGGCGGCCGAACACGCTGACAGCCGTCGTCGGTCATCTGGCTACCGTACACTGTTCTATCCCGCCACATCTTCCTTTCGGTCGGGTGCGACCGTCCACGAACCGCTCCGATCCGGCCGGGCGATCTGCCGTGACTGACCGGCTGTCGCTGACGCAATAGTTGAGACTGGTCATCTCAATACATCCATTTCCGTCCTCCGAACACATCATGTAGACGCAAACTACTACGTTTTCGAATTACAATGACTTAATCCGAGGTAACCTCGCCGGTGCAGGGTATCTCAGATAATGGACATTCAACAGGCAGTCTCCTATAGCGCCTCTCTATACAAGTAAGCTTGCACAATAACAATTTAGATAGTGTTTTGTGGCTCCTTCTCTGACATTGAGTATGCCATTCCAACAATCAGCGAGTAGGACAGCGACGCTGGAAACCTCTCACACAGAAATGAGCGAGATCTTGATGCCGAACGACACAAATAATCTCGGACGGGCCCTCGGTGGCTCCGTTCTCCACTGGATGGATATCTGTGGAGCGATTTCTGCGCGTCGTTTCTCTAATCGCCAGGTGGTCACAGCTGCGATGGACCACGTTGATTTTATCGCTCCAATAGAGCTGGGCGACGTCGTAACTATCACGGGCTACGTTTTCGATACTGGTCGAACACGCATGGACGTTAAAGTCGATGTACAGGCCGAACGGCCGGGGGAGAATGAGACCGACGAGGCTGCGACCTCGTTCTTTAGCTTCGTTGCCCTTGACGCGAGCGAAAACCCCACACCTGTCCCAGCACTCCACTGTCCAACAGAAGCTCAGGAAGAATTGCGTGAGGTTGCAGTAGAGCAACGTCAAGAGCGTCGACAGAAGCTCGCGAAGATGTCTGAGTCATAAGCATTTTTCAGAGATTGACACCGCTCCGCTCCTGGTTTGCATAGTCCCATTCTATCTGCTCGATTCCCACCCAATCCAAGCTCAGTTGCACTACTCCAACCTATCTTGGAAGGATTTATGTGGGTGGCGCTGGCACCAGATATTGCGGCTAAAATCGACGGCCCCCATATATGGGGCTAAGATGCTGGAGGGACAACTAGTGACAACTATGGACTGCCCGGACTGCGGGGATGAGCGAACACGCGTCATCGATACCGAGACGAGCGCCGACGGAACATCGGTTCGACGGCGTCGTGAGTGTCAGCGATGTTCGTTCCGCTTCACGACCTACGAACGTCCGGAGTGGGACTCCCTCCAGGTGAAAAAACGCGATGGAACCATCGAACCCTTCGACCGTGCGAAACTTCGTGCAGGGATCGAACGAGCTGTAGAGAAGCGTAACGTGTCCGAGCCAACAGTGACGAATCTCGTAGACGACATCGAGAGCGCACTTCAAGATCGAGAGACACGCATCGTCTCGTCGAGTCTCATCGGCGAACTCGTCTCCGGACGGTTACGCGACGTCGACAAAGTCGCGTACATCCGATTCGTCTCGGTCTACAGGGCCTTCTCCGAACCCGAAGAGTTCCTTCGCGAACTTGATGCAGTCCTCGATTCCGAAGTCGAAGACTTCGAACCAGCGACAGCAGACGACCAATCGCCTAACACATGAGCCAGCAACCTACCGCAACGACTCTCGATAGCCGATCGATCATCGACCGCGCACGCACTGACATCGAGACGACTCTTACTCCAGCAGACTGGGACGATCTGCTCACCGAGATCGAGCGCACCCTCTACGATGGTGCATCCACCGATGAGGTGTACCGGGCTACTATCCACGCGCTGACCGCGCGCGTGGAGGTCGAGCCGAAGCTCAAACGCGTCGCAGCCGCAGTCTTCCGGCAGCGATACTACCACGAGATACTCGGCGAGGATCTGGCTGGATTCGAACTCGACCGCGCATACCGCGAGACGTTCATCACGAATCTTCACCGTGCCGTCGACCTCGATCTTCTTGACGAGCGCCTCACCGAACGATTTGACCTCGACGATCTCGCCGACTACCTCGAACTCGAGCGCGACCGGACGTTCGAGTACATGGCAATGGAGACGCTGTACCAGCGGTATTTCCTCAAGACCGAGCAAAACGGAGACCACCTCGAACTCCCGCAGGCGTTCTGGATGCGGATCGCGATGGGGATCGCGATCGAGGAAGACGAGCCACAAGAGCGTGCCAAGGAGTTCTACGACGTCCTCTCGAAACTGGAGTTTACGCCCTCGACGCCGACGCTGTTCCACAGCGGCTCGACCCATCCCCAGCTCTCCTCGTGTTACCTGACGACAGTACAGGACGACCTCGAGAACATCTTCGACTCGTACAAACATCACGCACAGCTCTCGAAGTGGAGCGGCGGGCTCGGCACCGACTGGACGAACCTCCGGTCGGCGGGCGCACTCATCGAGAGTACGGGCGTGGAGTCGACCGGTGTCGTTCCGTTTCTCCGGATCAGCAACGACGTCACGGCTGCCATCAACCGCTCCGGAAAACGTCGCGGGGCCGCGTGTGCGTACCTGGCCTGCTGGCACCTCGATTTCCCGGCGTTCACTGACCTCAAGCGGAACACCGGCGACGAGCGTCGCCGCACACCGGATATGAACACGGCTGCGTGGATTCCGGATCTCTTCATGAAGCGCGTCGAAAACGGCGAGCAGTGGACGCTGTTCAGCCCCGACGAAGTCCCGGACCTCCACGACCTCTCCGGTGAGGCGTTCGAAGAGCGCTACCGCGAATACGAGCAGCGGGCCGACGAGGGCGAACTCAGACAGTACGAACGCGTCGACGCCGAGGAGCTCTGGCGGAAGATGCTCACGCGACTGTTCGAGACGGGCCATCCGTGGCTGACGTTCAAAGACCCCTGCAACGTTCGCTCCCCACAGGACCACGTCGGGACGGTCCACTCCTCGAATCTCTGTACAGAGATCACGCTCAACACGAGTGCAGACGAGCACGCTGTTTGTAACCTGGGGAGTGTGAACCTCGCCACCCACGTCTCAGGCGGGGGGAGCGCGGAACACCGTTCCGCGGAGACCGAGCGGTCTGGCTCGACCGCGAGGCTCGACCGTGAGTACCTCGCAGAGACCATCGAGACCGCGATGCGGATGCTCGACAACGTCGTCGACCGCTGTTTCTACCCGACCGACGAGGCTGAACGCTCGAACATGCAGCATCGACCCGTGGGACTCGGTACGATGGGCTTTCACGACGCCTTACTGCAACTGGAGGTTCCGATGGATTCCGAAGCGGCGGTGGAGAAGGCCAACCGCTGGCAGGAGTTCGTCTCCTATCACGCGATTCTCAACTCCTCGAAGCTCGCAGCGGAGCGGAGCCCGTACCCCTCGTACAAGGGTTCGAAGTGGGACCGCGGCCTGCTTCCCCACGATACCGTCGACCGCCTCGAGAGAGAACGTGGTCGCGAGATTCCGACTGACCGCGAGGAGACGCTCGACTGGTACGTCGTCCGAGAACACGTCGAAGAGCACGGGATGCGAAATTCGAACACGATGGCCATCGCACCGACGGCAACCGTCTCTACGATCAACGGGACGACGCCGTCCATTGAACCGCTGTATTCGAATTTGTACGTGAAGTCGAATATGTCGGGTGATTTCACGATTATCAACGACCAGCTCGTCGAAGATCTGCAAGAACTGGACCTCTGGGACGAAGAGATGGTCGATCGTATCAAGTACCACGACGGATCGATTCAGGAGATCGACGCGATCCCGGACGAACTGAAGCACCGCTACCGTGGTGCGTTCGAAATCGACCCACGCCACCAGATTCGACTGACTGCACACCGACAGACGTGGATCGACCAGTCCGTCTCGCACAACGTCTTCTTCCCGTCAACAGACGGGTCTCTCCTGACGGACGTCTATGAGACCGCGTGGGAACTGGGTCTGAAGACGACGTACTATCTCCGCACCCTCGGAGCATCCCAGATCGAGAAATCCACGCTGGACATGTCAGAGTATGGCAAGACACAGCACCGAAGTGATTCTTCCTCAGAGAAGATCGGGTCCGACGCCGGTCGTCCCGCCGACGAGGACGACCTCTGCAAAGTTGAGGATCCGACGTGCGAAGCTTGTCAATAACACGCGCAAATAACCACCCCTCAATCAACAACCTCTCCTCAATCACTACGACAATGCCGATCATCAACACCGACGCCGAACACGATCCGAACAAGATACTGCCGATCGACTACGACTGGGCTCGAGAGTACTACGAAGCCGGAGTCAACAACAACTGGGTGCCCGAGGAGATTCCGATGCAAGACGACGTTACCCAGTGGAACGGTGACGCCCTCTCGGATGCCGAGCGACAGCTCATCGAGTGGAACCTCGGATTTTTCTCGACGGCCGAGTCCCTGACAGCTAACAACATCGTCCTGGCAGTGTATGATCACGTCACCGCACCCGAGTGCCGCCAGTACCTGCTCCGTCAAGCCTACGAGGAAGCGATTCACACGGACACGTTCATTTACTGTTGTGATTCGCTCGGATTCGACCCCGAGTACCTCTACGGGATGTACGACCGGGTCCCCTCGATCAAGGAGAAAGACGAATTCGTGGTCGACTTGACGCAGGTGATCAACAAAAACGGGTTCACCATCGAGACTGACGAGGACTTGCGGAACTTCCTCCGTGACCTCGTCGGCTTCTACGTCATCATGGAGGGGATTTTCTTCTACGCCGGATTCGCGATGATGCTTGGCCTGAAACGCCAGAATAAGATGGTTGGCGTTGGTCAACAGTTCGAGTACATCATGCGCGATGAGTCACTCCATCTGGGGTTTGGGGTTGATCTTATCGACCAGATCCGGACGGAGAATCCTGGTGTGTGGACCGACGAGTTCGGTGACGAAGTGGTCGACCTGATAACTGAGGCTGTCGAGTTAGAGAAAATCTACGCCTACGAGGCATGTCCTGACGGAATCCTCGGAATGAGTGCCGAGCAGTTCGCCGAATACGTCGAACACATCGCAGACCGGCGACTTGGGCAACTCGACTTATCGGCACAGTACGGGACAGAAAACCCGTTTCCGTGGATGTCCGAACAGGTCGACCTGAACAAAGAAAAGAACTTCTTCGAGACGCAGGTGACGGAATACCAGAGTGGAGGCAGCCTCGACTGGTAAACTCGTTTCTATATAGCAAACAGTAGTTTATCCGAGTGGAGAACGAGTTGTAGGGCACTCGAGGGGCACGAAATCACGGGAATTAGACTAACCCCCATCTACTGTGCGTTAGTGCAGTAACGCACAGTGAACGACGCCACGTCGACGCTGTCCGGTCATCGGCCCCGCTCGAGGCGTCCGAGTCGGGGGTACGAGCGGTCTCGAGCGCTGCGACCCAGATGGAGGTCCTCGACCGGACGCGACCGCGGACTTCAGGGCGAGAGTTTAAATCGGATCGGGGCTTCGAATCCAGTGCGAGGCTGGAACGGCCGTTCGACATCACCACCACCTACCGGCTTCCAGCCTTGTATTCCGTTCACCGCTGCCGGCGATACGGAGGGCTGCCCGTGATTTCTGACGCGGCCACGAACCCGCGGTTGCGCCGATAAATCGGCGCGCCAGTCCGTGATCCGAGTGGCCGATAGAACGGCGCCTTGCCCACCCATTTTAACTCTCTCGGTGGGGTGACTACCCTATGAGTCGCGACCGAGTGAACCGCCGTCGATTCCTCGAGGCCGCCGGAACCGCACTTGCGGCTGGGGTCGTCGTCTCGCCGTCCTCGAGGGTGGCTGCGCAGGACGACGGACCGTACGCCGACGTCTACCGGGCGCTGATCGACTCCGTCGTGCTGATCCAGGTCCTCGACTCCCCCGACGGGAGTGGCTCGACGGGATCGGGGTTCGTCTACGACGACGAACACGTCCTCACGAACGACCACGTCGTCGCCGACGCCGAGGCGGTCGACCTCCAGTTCACCGACGAACGCTGGCGCTCGGGGACGGTCGTCGGAACCGACCCGTACAGCGACCTCGCCGTCGTTCGCGTCGAGGAGCTCGGGGCCGATCCGCTCTCGGTCTCCGAGGCCGAGCCGGTCGTCGGCAGGGAGGTCGTCGCGCTCGGAAACCCCCTGGGGCTCGACGCCTCGATCTCGCAGGGGATCGTCAGCGGCGTCGATCGCTCGCTCCCGAGCCCGACCGGCTTCTCGATACCCGCCGCGATCCAGACCGACGCGCCGGTCAATCCCGGCAACAGCGGGGGACCGCTCGCGACCCTCGAGGGCGACGTCATCGGCGTCGTCTTCGCGGGCGGGGGACGGAACATCGGTTTCGCGATCCCCGCGGCGCTCGTCCGGCGGGTGGTCCCCGCGCTGATCGACGACGGGGAGTACGAACACCCGTACCTGGGTGTCGCCACGGCGCCGTTCACGCCGCTGATCGCCGAGTTCTACGACACCGATCACACGGGCGGCGTATTGATCATCGACGTCGTCGACGGCTCGCCCGCGGACGGAATTCTCGAGGCGGTCGACGACGTGGCGGTCGTCGACGGCGGATTCGTCCCCGTCGGCGCGGACGTGCTCGTCGCCATCGACGGCCAGGAGATCCCGAGCCAGGACCGCCTCTCGGCGTACCTCGCCCTCGAGACCACCCCGGGCGAGACGATCGCCGTCGAGATCGTCCGCGACGGGGAGTCCGAGACGGTCGACCTCACGCTCGAGGCGCGGCCGGCGCCGTGATCAGTCGTCGGCCGCGGGGGTCTCGGGGCGGTAGCCGCGGCTGATCCGCTTCCACTTCCCGCTCAGGAATCGGTGGTAGTTGATCGCGGCCGGGACGGCCGTTTCGGCGACGAACGCGACGTACAGCGCGCCGATCCCGAGCGCCGGAATCGAGACGCCGGGAACCGCGACGTCGACGACCGGAACGACGAAGCCGGGGATCGAAAGCCCCGCGGCGCCGAGGTAAGCGATCGGGATGGCGAAGCCGAACATCCCGAGCGCCTGGCTGTAGAACGGCCAGCGCGTGTCGCCGGTCGCGTCGAGCGCACCCGAGGCGCCGCCGGCGACCCCCTGCAGGACGACGGCGACGCAGGCGGCGTACACGAGCGACACCGTCGTCGAGACCGACAGTTCGGACGGGTCGTCGGTGAACAGGAGCGTGATCGGCTCGGCGAAGACGAAGATGATCGTCGCCGAGACGATGTACACCGCGACCGCGAAGCGGACGATCTCCCGGCCGTACTGCTCTGCGGTGCCCTCGTCGCCCGTTCCGAGCTCCTGGCCGACCAGACTCGAGGCCGCGAGGCCGAAGCCCCAGCCGGGCGTGTTCATGACGCCCCAGATCCGCCGGGCGATGACGTAGGCGGAGACCGTGTCCTGCCCGAAGATGTCGACGACGGCGAGCATGGGGAACTCGGCGATCGTCCAGACGAGGTTTCGCCCCATCACCGGGAGGCCGATCGTGATCAGGTCCCTGAGCGTCTCCCCGTGGAGGTACGTCCCGAACGGGTCGATGGTGACGTCGAACGTCCCCACGCCGGGGAGTCGGCCCGCGATCAGCCCGAGGGCGAACGTCGCCGTCACGGCGAGATTCGCGAGGACGGTTCCGAGCGCCGCCCCCGCAACGCCCAGGTCGAGACCGAAGATGAGCACGGCGTTCAGCCCGATGTTGGCGAGCGCCCCGCCGGCGCGGACGACCATCGGCGTCCAGGCGTCGTCCATGCCGACGAAGATGCGGCTCCCGATCAGGTTGAGTCCCGCAAACGGGATGCCGAGGCTCACGATCTGCAGGTACGTCGCACCGAGCCTGATCGCCTCGGGGTCGTTGCTGATCAGCGAGATGAGCTCGGTCGCGTACACCCAGAAGACGGCCGTCACCGGCAGCGAAATCGCGACGACGAGGACGGCACTCGAGCGCACCGCCTGGCCGAGCTGGTCGAACGCCTCGGCGCCGTAGCGCTGGGAGACGAGCGCGATCGTTCCGCCGGCGATCCCGCCGCCGATGGAGAACGCGAGCCCCCAGAACGGCGAGGCGAAGCCGACGCCGGCGATGGCGGCCGAGCCGACGGCAATCCCGACCATCGCGACGTCGACCGCGCTCTTGGACATCCGCGCGATGCCAGTGACGATGCGCGGCCAGGCGAGGTCCGTGGTCCGGCGCGCCCGCTCGGCCTCGATCAGGCCGATCCTGGCGAGTGCGAGCCCGATCCACAGGATCGCGAGACGGAACGGGTTCGGAATCCGGGCCACGAGAATCTGGCGGAGCTTATCAACGGTTACAAAAAGAGCTTCCTTACGCGGCAGTCCCAACCGGTTTCGATTCGATACACTATCCCACGGGGGTGCCTGATACGACCGCTCACGCCCTCACTCGGCCTCGTCGACGGCGGCGCCGATCTCCTCGGCCGTCGGATCGTCGACCTCCTCGCCGTCGACCAGTACGGTCGGCGTCTGGGTGACTCCCCGGTCGTCGCCGCGGTTCCAGTCCGCCACGAGCGTCGGGTAGTAGGCGTCCTCCTCGAGGGCGTCACCGACGACGACGGGATCGGCCCCTTCGTCCTCCGCGAGGTCGACGAGCCGGTCGTCGCTCCAGTCGTCGGTCTCCATCACCGTCCGCTTGTACTCGAAGAACGCGCCGTTCGGCTCGTCGTCTGTCCGGGTGTCGTCCTGGACCGCTCGTGCCGCGTTGGCCGCGGCGATCGACCGGTCGTCCGCGGGTAGCGGGAAGTCGTAGTGGTGGTACGTCGCCCGCTCGGTCTCGAGCAGGTCGGCCTCGAGCTCCGGCATCACGGTCCGCTGAAACTCCTGACAGCCGGGACAGCCCAGGTCTTCGTAGACCTCGACCGTCACGCCGCCGTCGCCGAGCGTCGGCGTCGGGAGCTGGTCGGCGTCGCCGTCGACCCCCTCGAGTTCGTCCGGTAGCGAGGCCGGAAACAGCGCCGTACAGCCGGCGACCGCCGCCGCGGTGGTGGCGACGGTCGCACCGAGAAACGCGCGTCGGTTCATACCGGGTGCTACGGGACCGGGGACGGTTAGCGGTGTCGACCGCTCTCCATCCGGCCGCCGGGCCGTCGGCCTCGGACTACTCACCGGAGGCCGGCGACCCGGTCTCCTCGAGTCGGGCCTCGTACTTCGCCAGCGCCGCCTCGAGGGCCGCCCCGGCGTCGACGTCGACCGACTCACACAGCGCGAGCAGGGCGAACAGCGCGTCGCCGAGTTCGTCCCCCGCGATCTCGACGTCGTCCGGCGACGCCCCGTAGTCGCTCGATTCGGTGACCTCCTTGGCGACCTCGCCGACCTCCGAGGCGAGATCGAGTGCCCGGTACGCGGGCGGTTCGTCGATCCCGTGGCGGTCGACGAACGCCGCGACGCGGTCTTGCTCGTCCATCTCGCCCTCGAGTTCCGGTGCGCCCCGCAAAAGCCGTTCGATCGCTGACGGGTTCGGCGCAGGGACGACTACCGCTCGACGACCAGCACCGGCACCGAGGCCTCCTCGGAGACGCGGTCGGAGGTTCCGCCGCGAAACAGTCGCTCGAGGCGCCGCTGGCGCCCCATCACGATCAGTTCGATCCCGTTTCTGGCGGCGTAGTCGAGGATCGCCTGGTGGCGCAGCCCGTGGGTGACGGCGGTCTCGACGTCCTCGACGCCGGCCTCGCCAGCCCGGCCGGCGACGTACGCGACGGCCTCGGCCCCGATCTCCTCGAGATCGTCGAAGTCGATCCCGGGTGCGATCGCCGAGGAGTTGACGACGTACAGCGTGTGCAGCGTCGCGTCGTGAACGCGAGCGAGTTCGATCGCCTCATCGATCGCCCGTTCGGTGTTCTCCCGACCGTCGGTCGGGACGAGAATCGCGTCGTACATCGGACGTGGATTCGTGGCGGAGGGTGAAAGGATTGACTCGAGAAGTGCAAAGTCCAACTGCTTAGTGAACGTACATTCATCCTGGAGCATACGCCGAGCGAAGCGAGGCGTTTCCCCGCCGAAGCGGACGAAGTCCGCGACGGCGGCTTTTTGGCATCAACGGGTTTTGCCGGGGGTTGAGGCTGGCGTCTCCGACGCCAGCCGATGCCCCCGGTAAAAGAGGTTGCTGTACTGACCGTTACCGCCCTCGACGACTCAGACTGAAAGAAAGTCGGTTGTCGAAGTCGTGAACCCTTTTGTCGGCCCTCATCGTACGGGCCCCTATGTCGCCACGCATTCTCGTCGGTCTCGACGGCTCCGATCGCTCGAGCGCCGCCCTCCGGTACGCGGCCGAGACGTTCCCCGACGCGACGCTCGTCTGCTTTCACGCGATCGACCCCTTCGACCGCGACCCGGAGACCGACGCCGACGCGCCGGCCCCGCTGTCGAACGCTTGGCTCGAGGCAGAACGCGAGCGGGCCGACGAGCTGTTCGACCGCGCGCTCGAGGGGCTCGAGGCCACCCCCGAGGTGGTACGGGACACCCGCGTCGGCTCGCCGGCGGAGACGATCGTCGCCTACGCCGACGAGAACGACGTCGACGGGATCGTCGTCGGGAGCTACGGCCGCGGCGGGGCGATGAAGCTCCAGCTCGGGAGCGTGGCGGAACTCGTCGTCCGCCGCGCGTCGGTGCCGGTTACCGTCGTCAGGTGACAAAGTGTTATTTTCCGGACTCCCCAACGTCCGTGCATGAGTTCCAACGTGGTCGTTCCGGTGGACGGCTCGACGCAGTCGACGGCCGCACTCGAGACGGCGCTCGAACTGTTCCCGAACGCGACGATAACGCTCCTGTACGTCGCCGATCCGGTCGACGTCGACGACGACACGGCGGCGTCCCGGGAGTGGCGCACCGACCAGAAAGCGGCCGCGACGCGGTACTTCGAGGGAGTAACGTCCCAGGTCGACGCCGAGGGCCGTACACTCGAGACGGCTCTCGAGACGGGCTCGCCGTGGCGGGAGATCGTTACCTTCGCCGAGGAGAACGACGTCGACCACGTCGTGATGGGGAGCCACGGCCGCGACGGCGCGGCGCGGCTGCTGCTCGGGAGCGTGGCCGAACTCGTCGTCCGCCGGTCGCCGGTGCCGGTGACGGTCGTCAAGTAACCCGCTGGAAGTCCCTATTGCCCTGCCCGTCGTAGCCTCCCTATGTTCAGGAGCTACCGGATCGGATCGGTTCTCGGTATTCCGATCAAACTCGACGTCACGTTTCTGCTCATCCTCCCGATCTTCGCGTGGCTGATCGCCGGCCAGGTCGTCGAACTCGCGGTCGTCCTCGAGGTCGTCCTCGGAACCGACCTCGACGTCGCGGCGCTCGAGGGGACGGGCTGGATCTGGGTTCTGGGTTCGCTCGCCGCGCTGGGTCTGTTCGCGAGCGTCCTTCTCCACGAACTCGGCCACTCCGTCGTCGCGCTCCGCTACGGGGTGCCGATCGAGTCGATCACGCTCTGGCTGCTCGGCGGCGTCGCCCAGCTGACCGACACGCCCGAGGAGTGGCACCAGGAGCTCGCGATCGCCGTCGCCGGACCGGCGGTCAGCGTCGCCATCGGCGTCGGCTCATACGGGCTGTTGCTCGCGACCCCCGACGCGCTCGAGCCGCTGCGGTTCGTCCTCGCCTACCTCGCGGTAATGAACGTCGTGCTGGCGGCGTTCAACATGCTGCCGGGCTTTCCCCTCGACGGCGGCCGCGTGCTGCGTGCGCTGCTCGCACGCAACCGGCCCTACGAGGTGGCGACGGCCCAGGCCGCCCGCGTCGGCCAGCTGTTCGCGTTCGTCCTCGGGCTGTTCGGGCTGTTCACGATCAACGTCTTCATGATCGCGATCGCCCTGTTCGTCTACATCGCCGCGGCGGGTGAGGCCCGACAGACCGCCCTCGAGGCGGCCGTCGGCGGGGTGCGCGTCGCCGACGTGATGACGCCGCGGGAGGCGCTCGTGACTGTCGACCCCGACGCGACGGTTCGGGAGCTCCTCGAGCGAATGTTCGTCCACCGACACACCGGGTTTCCGGTGACCGATTCGACCGGAGTCGTGGGGTTCGTCACGCTCGAGGACGTCCGATCGGTGCCGCCGGTCGAGCGCGACGCGCGGCTGGTCCGCGACGTGATGCGCCGCTCTCCGACGACGATCCACGCGAGCGAGGACGCCATCGGCGCGCTGTTGTCGCTCCAGCGCGACGGCTACGGGCGACTGCTCGTCACCGACGACCGGGGGGACGTCGTCGGACTCGTCACCCGCTCGGACCTCGCCCGGGCGCTCAGCATCGGGATGGTCCGCGGACGGGTCGAGGACCTCGAGCCGGCGCCGGGGGTCGACGAGGGGCGGCTACCGGAACGTACTCACCGCTGGTAACGAGCCGCGATCGGACTATTCGTCCTCGCCAGCGCCGTCCCGCGGCTCTGCCCCGTCGCCTTCGTTCTCCGCCTCCGGACCGTCCGCCTCGTCCGCCGGGGTTTCGCCCGTCGCGTCCGACGATTCACCTTCGAGCCGGTCGCGCTCGCACGCCTCGAGATCCGGATTCTCGACCAGCAGATCGCCGAGCCCCGGTGTCGCGACGCCCTCGTCTTCGAACAGCTCGACCGACGCGAGCACGGTCCGGTCGGGCGGGAGCCCGAACTCCGCGGCACCGTCGACGACGCGCTCGCCGTCGACGCCGCCGACCGGTTCCGTGATCGTTCCGGGCATCCCGTCTTCGGCCTCGAACACCAGCCTGAGAATGACGTCGTCGTAGTCGCCGACGAGCCGCGCCCGGAGGCAGTCGACGAACTCGACCGGCTCGCCGTCCCGCGGCTGTTCGTCTTCCGTCTCGTCGGTTTCGCTCTCGCCGTCGTCCGCGTCCTCTTTCGTCTCTTCGGACGTCGGTTCCTCTTCCGGGTCGCCGTCGACGTCCTCGAGCGCGCGCACCCACCCCTCGACCCGGTCGCCGTCGGTGGCTCGCCCGGCGGCGATCAGGCCGTCCCGGTGTGAGCGAGAGAGCGACGCCACGACGCTCTCGTGGTCCGCGTGAAACGCCGTCCGGGAGACGGTTCCCACCCACCCGCGCCCGTCGCGGGCGCCGCCGGCGAGGATTCCGCCGGCGGTTGACTCGGCACAGAACAGCGGAGTGTCCGAGAGCGTCTCGAGCCAGCGCTGCTCGCCCTCGGCGGTGTAGGCGGCGACGAAGCCGTCGCCGTCGATGCGCGTCTCGTCTCCAGGCGGTACGTCGAATCTGGTCGCGGTCGCCCGCTGCAGGTTCGTGCCGGTCGCGCCGACGACGAGGAGGTCGTACTGGTCGCTCTCGCTTGGCTCGACGTCGTAAACGACGGTCGGCTCGTCTCCGGGAAGGGCGAACCGGTCGTCCCACCGGACGTTCCCGCTCTCGTCGAGGCCGACGACCCAGCCGTGGGCCGGTTCGGTGCGCTCGAGTTCGCACGCGCCGGCGACTACGTACCCCCCGTCGGTCGCCGCGATCGCGTTGAAGACGTCGCGCCGCGTCGTCTGCTCGAGGTCCCTGTCCGTCGCCGGATACCGCTCGTGGCGGTCCACGGCGCCGTCGTCGTCGAGCCAGACCAGCCAGCCCGCGCCACCGAGGCTGACCCCCGGCGACTCGATGCCACAGCAGAGGAAGCCGTCTCCCGTCTCCACCCCGTCGGCGAGGTGACTGTAGGCGGCCGCATTCTCGAGGTCGCCGAGGTCGTGCGTCTCGAGGACGGTGCCGTCAGCGGCGACCCGGTAGACGCGAGCGACGTCGACCGCCGTGCTGTCGTAGTAGGTCCAGCCGACGAGCAGGTAGCCGTCGGCGGTCTCGAGCGAGAAGGAGAGCCAGTCTTCCGGCACGGGTCCCGTGGCGATTTCCCGCTCCCGCGTCTCCCGCTGCGGTGGGGAGAGATACCGCTCGCTCCAGACGGTCTCCCCGCCCGGCGCGAGCGCGGTCGCGACGCCTTCGGTCGTGAACGGCTCGTCGCGGGCGCTCCCGACGGCCAGGTACCCCTCGTCGGTTCGCTGGACGTGGGCGAACGAACTCCCCTGATCGGCCACCGTCCGATACTGCCACCCGGGTTCGGCGGTCGGACGCGCCGTGCTGGCGGCGGCCGTTCCCAGTATCGCCGCCGCCGTCGCCGTCCGGAGGAACCGCCGTCGGTCGAACGCTGTCATGGCACCGGGTTGCTCGACCCGACACATCAATCATTTTTCATCCCGTGTGAACACTCACCGGGACCGACGCGGCTAGTCCGTGACTACCGTGACAGAACGGTGATACCAGTCGCGCGTCGGTCGGTCACCAGCGTTCGGTTCCCCCGCCGTCGTCCGAGCCGGCCGCGGAATCCTGTTCCGTCGCCCCCTCCAGTGACTCGCTCGCCAGTTCGTCGAGTACGTCGACGTCGTCGCCGACGAGTTCGGCCTCGACCTTCTCGGTCAGCAGGTCGATGGCCATCCGGTTTGCCCCCTCCGGGATGATGATGTCGGCGTGCTTTTTCGTCGGCGCGACGAACTGTTCGTGCATCGGTTTCACCGTGTTCAGGTACTGCGTGATGACGCCCTCGAGGCCGCGGCCGCGGTCGATCACGTCCCGCTGGATCCGCCGGAGGATGCGGACGTCGGCGTCGGTCATGACGTACACCCGAAGGTCGAGCATATCGTTGATAGTCTCGTCGTACAGCGCGAGAATGCCCTCGAGAACGATCACGTCCGTCGGCTCGACGCGGACGGTCTCGTCCTTGCGGTTGTGGATCTCGAAGTCGTACTGGGGCATCTCGACGGGCTGGCCCATCAGC
The DNA here is from genome assembly GCF_024362525.1 of Natrononativus amylolyticus. GTDB lineage: Archaea > Halobacteriota > Halobacteria > Halobacteriales > Natrialbaceae > Natrononativus > Natrononativus amylolyticus. Next base: position 102,842 of record NZ_CP101460.1, on the reverse strand, counting down.
AGCGAGTCGAGGTGATCCGACAGCAGTTCCCACTCGAACGCCGAGGGGTGGTCGTAGTTGACCTCCGTGCGCTCCTCGTAGGCGAGGTGTGAGAGGTCCTTGTAGTAGTTGTCGAGCGGGATCCGGGTGACGGCCTCGCCGACGGTGTCCGCGACCTCGCGCGCGACCGTCGTCTTGCCGGCACCGGTCCCCCCCGCGATGCCGATAACGAACGAGGGAATACTCATCGGTGGTACCTCGAAATCGACGGTTAAGAAGGTCGTGATCTCCGACGGATCGTGGTACCGAGCCGACAGGCCCGGGAAAACGAACCGCCACTGGAGACGTTTCCACTCCGCAACTGCGCCCGCCGTCAGCTCAGACCGCCGGCTTCTCGCGCGGGAAGTCGCCGCGGTCCTCGAGGGAAACCGGCCGCGCGTCGGCCCAGGCGTGGCCGATGATGTAGTAGGCCGTCACGAGCGCGTAGAACGAGACGACCGCGCCCAGGAAGATCCCGACGATCGGAATCGCGTTGAGCGCGCCCGAGACGGCCGCGGCGACGACGATGACGGCGAGCGAGAGCAGCCACCGGGTCGCGTAGGTGCCACTCGAGAGCACCGGCCGGAGGGTTTCGAAGTCGAACCCGTCGCCGAACCGCCGCTCCTCGGCGAAGTGAGCGATCGCCGCCGGGCCGACGTACGCCGCTGCGATGAGCAAGGCGACGGTGAGCAACCCGCCGAGGGCCATGATCGCACCGCCGACTGCGCCGGGCGCGCCGCCGGTCGCGGCCCAGACGCCGCCGACGATCACCGAGCCGACGACGAGCGGTACGAGCGCGTAGACGAGGAGGATGGCGAACGCCTTCGCTCCCTCGACCGTCATCTCGCCCCAGTCCTCGAACACCGGCGCCTCCTCGTCGTCGTGGGCGGTCCGGTCGACGACCCGGACGACGTAGCCCCAGACGACGAAGAGCGGAATCAGTAGAAAGCCGAAGGCCAGGAGCAGCCCCCCGATAACACTCGTCTTCCAGACGTCGTCACTCGATTTCAGGTATCCGATTGCTTCTGCTAACATGATCAGTTCCTCGACCGCTTGCCGAGACTCTCGACGCGATCACGTACTGTAGGCGCGACACGAGCTTAAACTAGCGACTGACACGGCTTGTCTCGAACCACTGGTACGAGGTGACGAAGGGGGACGGCTCGAGGGCGTTACGACCCCGTGAACTCCGGCTCTCGCCCCTCGAGGAAGGCGTCGATCCCCTCGTTCTTGTCGTCGGTCGCGAACAACTGGACGAACAGCTCCGCCTCGTAGTCGATCCCCTGCTCTAACCCCATCCGCGAACTCGCCTTGATGGCGTCCTTGGCGAGCTCGAGGGCCACAGGACTTTTCTCGGCCATCGAGCGTGCGAGCCCGTAGACCTCCTCGTCGAGATCGTCCTCCTCACAGAGCACGTCGACGAGCCCGATCTCGTGGGCTTCCTCGGTGTCGATGAGCTCTCCGGAGAGGATCAGCCGCATCGCCTGCCCCTCCCCGACGAGGCGGGCGAGGCGCTGGGTGCCGCCGCCGCCGGGCATGATGCCGAGGTTGATCTCGGGCTGGCCGATCTTGACGCCCCGCTGGGCGATCCGGACGTCGCAGGCCTGTGCGACCTCGCAGCCGCCACCTAAGGCGTGGCCGTTGATTCGTGCGATCACCGGCAGCGTCGCGTCGTCGATGGTTTCGTAGACCCGCGGCCGCCGGCTGGCCTCTCGCTGCTCGACCGGCCCGCGCTCGCGAAAGTCAGTGACGTCCGCGCCGGCGATGAACGCCCCTGTGCCGTCGCCACCGGTGAGCACGAGCACGCGCACGTCGTCGTCCGCCTCTGCCGTCGCGATGGCGTCTTTTAACTCCGCTCGCACCTGTCCGTTCATCGCGTTGCGAGCGTCCGGGCGGTCGATCGCCACCGTCGCGACTCGCTCGGCGTGTTCGCCGACGGACACGGACAGCACCCCGTACTCGTCCGCACGCTCCGCGAGACGGCTCTCACTCACCGTCCTCACCCCACTCGCCGCTCATCGCGACGGGATCGCCGTCTTCCCAGACGTAGAATCCCTCACCGGACTTCTTGCCGAGCTTTCCCGCACGGACCTTCCGCCGCAGTGACTGCGGCGGCTTGAACCGCTCGCCGAGTTCCTTCCGGAGGTGTTCGGCGATGTGGAGTCGCACGTCGAGACCGACGTGGTCGCCGAGTTCGATCGGCCCCATCGGGTGGCCGTATCCCTGTTTCATCGCCGTGTCGATCGCCTCGGGGCTGGCGACGCCGGATTCGACCATCCGGATCGCCTCGAGTCCCAGCGCAAGCCCCAGTCGCGAACTCGCGAAGCCGGCGCTGTCCCGGACGACGACGGGTTCTTTCTCGATTCCCTCGACGTACTCGAGCGCGAACGCCTCCGTCGCCTCGTCGGTCTGCTCCGCGACGACGATCTCGACGAGATCCATCAGGTGCGGCGGGTTGAAGAAGTGGAGGCCGACGACCCGTTCGGGGGTCTCGAGCGCACTCGCCATCTCGCTTATCGACAGCGAGGAGGTGTTCGAGGCGATCACCGCCGATTCGGGGGCGGCTGCCTCGACATCCGAGAAGACCTCCTTCTTCAGGTCCATCTCCTCGGGTACCGCTTCGATCACGAGGTCGGCATCGGCGACCGCCGCCTCGAGATCGGTCGTCCCCTCGAGTCGCTCGAGGGTTTCCTCGCGCTCCGTCTCGGTGACCTTGTCTCGGTCGACGCCGCCCTGGAGGTTGTCGCGGATGCCCTCGAGGCCGCTCTCGACGAACTCCTCGTCGATGTCTCGGAGGACGACGGTGTGGCCCGCCATCGCCGAGACCTGTGCGATCCCGTGGCCCATGCTTCCGGCGCCGAGAACTGCGATTTGCATAGTAGAACCGACTCTGATTGCGCTGAAAAGCGTTTTCCTTCGACAGATGTTCGGTCGAAATCACCTCCTCCTGTCGCTACCCGACGGTCCGGCTACAGTAGTCGTCGAAACGGTTTACACCAGGTCACAGCTGAGCAGCCAGTGTTTCTGTGCATGCGAGTCGTGAACAATCTGAACTTGCTCGCTTTATCCGTGAAATTCTTCAATAAATTCCAGCTGTCGAGTAAGACGACCGAACCTCGTGCTGATTGCTACCGGTTCTCTCACCAGTGTACTTTGTTCAGGTCTCAGACTAATGTTACAGATTTCGTCTACTTTGCCGGTTTCTGGTACCTCTACTCAGTCGTCGTCAGCGGTATACGCGCCTCCACGACGTTTGATTCGAGCAACGACCATTCGGTACTCGTCTCGATGGAAAGTGACCGCGAGACGGAACTCACCGATACGTACCTTACGGCGTGGGCTGTTCTGAAGCGGTTCGCCATAGTCTGGTGGGTCGCGCCACGGAGAATCGACGATTTCGTCGAGTTTGTCGATAATGCGTTGCTGCTCGTTCGGATTGAGTGCATTGAGGTCGTCCTGTGCTTTCGATGCGAGTTCTCACGCCCACCCGTCGTCACTCATTCGTGTCGTCAGTGCCGAATCGTTCGCGTGCTTCTTCGGCGCTCATCGTCCGTTTTTCACGGAAATCCCCCTCCGCTTGAAGGAGTGCGACAAGTTCATCGCGGTCGAACGTGGGATGTTCGACGGCATCGCGTAAGGTATACCGAATAAATTCGCTACGGCTGTTGAATCCTCGTCCTTGCCACGTGTCTTCGATCTCGTTGAGAAACGACCGTGTGACTTTGAAGTTTACCGTGACAATCTCGTCGTCGCCGTTGTTTGTGGCTGCTTCGGACATATGTACGTGTTACTCGCGTGTTACTGTAGGTGTTTCGGCGTCCGAACGCTGAAGCTATTGGCGAGAAGAAACAGTAGTAGATACGTGAAGTCCGTGCTAATTGCTACCGGTTCTCATGCTGGTGTACTTTGTTCAGGTAGCTGAGATCCACCATGGATCGGCATGAAACGAACTTCGATACACCACCACTCTCGTTTTGATGGTAAGATTCTTACTTCCTACCATCCTATCTCAATCCATGTCAACCGAGACGGACCGGCAAGGCCGGCTGTACATCCCGAAAGACGTGCGAGAAAAGTACGGTGAGAAGTACCATATCGTAACGTACGAAGACAGAATCGAACTGATCCCGGTCGCAGACGACCCGCTTGCCGCCGTTCGCGAGGCGGCAGGTGAGCTCCGCGACGCGTCGATCGAAGACGTTCGAGACGACGTCGAAGCGGAAGCCAAAACCCAGGCCCGACAGAAGGACACCGATAGATGACGGTATACGTTGAAACGGACTTCCTGCTGGCGCTCGCGAAGGACTCCGATTGGTTGCAGCGTTCGGCTGAGGAGGCGCTGGATGAATACGAAGTCGAAACGTCGGCGTTTTCGTACCTGGAACTGCTCCTCGCCCGGGAACGGTACGAGTTCGACTACATACCACTCGTCGCGAACCTCCTGGAACTCGCCCCTGTGCGGGACGAAGAAGAGAAACAGATCGTTTTGAAAGCCGTCACCTACTACGAGGAGGGGATGACGTCGTTCGACGCGTTCCATGCAGCAACTGCGGAGACACGGGGCATGGACGTGCTTTCGTCCGAAAAAGAATACGAGGACATCGAGGTGGAGAGAGTACCGTTAGAACCGACCGACGAGGAATGAACGACGCCTACGTGACGTTGGTTTCGCTACCGTAGCAAATATGGAAAGAACAGCTATCGGAAGAATACTCTGCCCCTAAAACCCCGATATACGGCTGAAATGCCCGTATTCTACTATCGATTTTCCCGTTGATGAACCTTGTTCAGTTCGATCAACAGCCGGAAAATCGCCTTGACGAGGTTTGCGTCGACGTCGAACCGATCCGCGTTCGCTCCCGCCCGCTCCATGACGCGCTCTTCTTGTTGTTCGTCCGTCGTCGGCAGCCCTTCGGCTTCCTTGACCTGCGCGATCGTGTCGGCGACGTACGTCCGCCGTGCGATGAGTTCGACGAGATCGCTGTCGATCTCCTGTATCTCGTCTCGAAGCTCGTCTAGGTCCATCTCGTCCGGTTCTCGGCCCGTCTCGTCTCGGTCGGTGTCGCGTTCGTCCCGTGTCATAGTGTTCGTGCTCCGTCGTTTCGCGTCTCTACCAGCCGCGTCGTTCCCGCTCGAGCCTCCCACCGCTCGCGGACGTCCTCGAGCGCCGTCCGGTCGCCGACGGCGACGTAGCTCGGGCCGGTTCCGGACAGCGAGACGCCGTCGACTGCGGGCAGCGCCTCGAGCAGCGGTGCCGTCGGGAACTCGAGGGCGGCGCAGAACGCGAAGCCGTTGACGGACATCGCCTCGCCGTAGCGCCCCTCGAGGGCGAGTTCGGCGATCAGCTCCGCGAGGGGGGCGATCCGCTCGCAGGCGCTGACGTCCGCGTCGGCGCTGAACGACCGCTCGGGCGGGGTGTAGATGAGGGCCTCCCACTCGACGCGTTCGCGCGCGAGCAGCTCGTCTGCGGTGTTGTCGGTAACGGTGACGCCGCCGAGCATGCTCGCGCTGGCGTCGTCGAACGCGCCGGTGGCGGTGACGCCGGCGTCGCGGGCCGCCTGCACCCCGAGTCGGCAGGCGTCGACGGGCTCGACCGCGTCCGCGATCTCGAGTGCGTCGAGCGTCGCGAGCACCGTCGCGTTGGCGGCGGCGCTCGAACTCTTCAGCCCGGAGGCCATCGGCACCTCGCTTTCGGTTCTGACGTCGGCGCCGACGGCGGTCTCTGCGAGCCCGGCGTCGGCGGCGTACCGCTCGAGGGTGCGCTCGACGCAGCGTTCGACGAGCGCGGTGTCGGCGTCGGGGTGACCGGCGATCTCGGCCGTTACCTCGCCGTCGTCGACGAGTTCGACGGCGGCCGTCGTCTCGAGGTCGATCGCGAACGCCGACCCCGTCCCGGTCGCGAGCGCGTTGAGTACCGTTCCGGCCGCGGGGGCGGCGGCCTGGCCGTTCATATCTGGGATCACTCGCAGGGAGTACTTACGGCTGGCGGTCCGTGCGGTTCTGGCCGCCACTCTCGCGGTCCCGCGGTCCGCCGGGCGAGACAAACGCACGTCTTTTCCCCGGGGCGTTCGAACCCCGTCGTATGAGCACGCGCAGTAACGTCGCTCCCAGCACGCTGTCGGTCGACCTCGTCGACGGCGGCGTCGTCGTCCAGTACCTCGACGGCCGGGAGACGTTCTACAACGGCGTTCCCGAGCGGGTCGAGGGGGCGGTCAAGACGCCCCCCGGGAAGGAAGTGCACGTTCTCGTCACCGACACAGACGGCGTCGAGGGCGTGATGACGTACGTCAACGACCGCAACACCCACAACGACATCCTCGAGGCGACCGGCGTCGGTCGGCTCATGCTCGCGCCCGACGAGCGCGAGGAGCTGTTCCCCGGTGTCGCGGTCGAAACTGAGGGGTACTCCGTTCGCGTCGAGGCGGACCTCGAGGTCGTCGACGGCCGCGTCTTCGTCTTCGCCGAGGACGAGATGAGCGAGCACGCCTACGAACTGACCGGCTGATGCCGCTTCGAAAACCCTGGCGCGACCTCGACCGAAAGACGGTCGCTCGGGCGCCGGCCCGCCCCGGCGTTTACGAGCTCGGCGCGGCCGACGGCACCGTTCTCTCCGTCGACTCGGGCGTGTTACGGACGAACTCAAAACGGCACTCGCCTACGGCGACGGCGAACGAGTGCGCTGGGAGGAGGCACAGACCCGCGAGCGGGCCGCGGAACTCGCGGTCGAGCATCGAGCGCGCCTCGAGGAGTCGGACTGAGCCGGCGAGAGCGGTCCGTGGCGTCGACGGCGGTACGCTGGCTCACTGGATGTACGACGGCTCCTCGGCGTCACACCGCTTCTCGTGTTCCTGTGCGTCCGACTGATCGTCGAACAGAAGCCCGCAGGCTTCACACTCGTACCAGGTGGCGTCGTCGCGCTGGGTCTGGACCACCATGAGAGCGTCTGCAACGCCGGTACCTAAAGGCGTTTCTTCGGATTACGCCACACGACGGCGGGCGGTCGCCGGGTCGGACGCGGCGATGCGCAGGGCAATTCTCAAGGCGACGGCGGCGAAACGATCTGACATGAGCGACTCGGATGCGGACGGCGTAACCCTCTCCGTGCGAGCGGCCGAAAAGCGCGACGCCGGACGGGGGGTCGCGCGGATACCGGAAGTGGCGCGGCGGACGCTCGGCGTGCTCAGCGGCGACACCGTCGTGATCGAGGGCGAAGAGCGGACGGTCGCGAAGATGTGGCCGGCCGATCCGACGATTCCCGAGACGGTCGTCCAGATCGACGGCGACACGCGGGCGAACGCGGGCGTTCACGTCGGCGATACCGTCGTCGTCACCGCGAAGGACAAGGCCACGATCCGGGAGGCGAACACGGTAACGCTGTCGCCGCCGGCCTCGCTTTCGGACGCCGAGTCGCGGCTGGCGGAGAGAGTCGCGAACCAGAAGCTCCGGAACCGTCCGATCCGCAGCGGCGAACAGGTCCGGATCGAGGGGGTCGCCGCCGAACCGTTCCGGGTCGTCGAGACCGACCCCGGCGGCGACGTCCGGATCACGGGCTCGACGACGATCCTCGTCTTCGACGACGGCGGGTCCGGCGAGACGCAGCCGGCGGCCGCCACCGACTCCTCGCAGTCGGACGACGAGCCGGCGCCCGAACCGCCCTCCGGGGTCACCTACGAGGACATCGGCGGTCTCGACGAGGAGCTCGAACTCGTCCGCGAGATGATCGAACTCCCGCTCTCGGAGCCCGAACTGTTCCAGCGGCTGGGCGTCGAACCGCCCTCCGGCGTGTTGCTGTACGGCCCGCCGGGCACCGGAAAGACGCTGATCGCCCGCGCGGTCGCCAACGAGGTCGAGGCGAACTTCCTCACCATCTCCGGGCCGGAGATCATGTCGAAGTACAAAGGCGAGAGCGAAGAACAGCTCCGCGAGACGTTCGAGGAGGCCCGCGCCAACGCGCCGACGATCATCTTCTTCGACGAGATCGACTCGATCGCCGGCACTCGAGACGACGACGGCGACGCCGAAAATCGTATCGTGGGACAGCTCCTGACGCTGATGGACGGTCTCGACGGCCGCGGCGAGGTGATCGTCATCGGGGCGACCAACCGGGTCGACTCGATCGACCCCGCGCTGCGCCGGGGCGGCCGGTTCGACCGCGAGATCCAGATCGGCGTCCCCGACGAGACGGGTCGTCGGGAGATCCTCGAGGTCCACACCCGCGGGATGCCGCTGGCGGAGGACGTGGGCGTCGAGAAGATCGCTTCGCGGACCCACGGGTTCGTCGGGGCGGACCTCGACGCGGTCGCGAGCGAGGCGGCGATGGCGGCGATCCGACGGCGGCCGACCGACGCCGAGGAGCGCGCCGAGTGGAACCGCGATCCGGAGGTGACGAAGGCCGACTTCGACACCGCGCTCGCGTCGGTCGAACCCTCCGCGATGCGCGAGTACGTCGCCGAGTCCCCCAACACGGACTTCTCGAACGTCGGGGGACTCGAGGACGCCAAACAGACCCTCCGGGAGTCCGTCGAGTGGCCGCTGACCTACGACCGGCTGTTCGAGGCGACGAACACCCGGCCGCCCTCCGGCGTGTTGCTCTACGGCCCGCCGGGCACCGGGAAGACGCTGCTCGCGCGGGCGCTGGCCGGCGAGACGGACGTCAACTTCGTCCGCGTCGACGGCCCCGAGATCGTCGACCGCTACGTCGGGGAGTCGGAGAAGGCGATCCGGAAGGTGTTCGAGCGCGCCCGCCAGGCCGCCCCGTCGATCGTCTTCTTCGACGAGATCGACGCCATCGCGGGGACCAGAGGGGAGAGCCACGAGGTGACCGAGCGGGTCGTCTCGCAGCTGCTGACCGAACTCGACGGGATGCGCGAGAACCCCAACCTCGTGGTGCTCGCGGCGACCAACCGCAAGGACTTCATCGACCCCGCGCTGCTCCGACCGGGCCGGCTCGACACCCACGTCCTCGTTCCCGAACCCGACCACGAGGCCCGCCGGAAGATCCTCGAGGTCCACACTCGCGGGAAGCCGATCGCCGACGACGTCGACCTCGAGGAGCTGGCCGACGACCTCGAGGGGTACACCGGTGCGGACCTCGAGGCGCTCGTCCGGGACGCCTCGATGAAGGCGATCCGCGAGGTCGCGACCGAACACGGCCCCGCGGCGGCCAACGAGCGGGCCGACGAGGTGCTGATCGAGCGACGGCACTTCGAGGCCGCCCGGGAGAGCCTCGAGGGTGAAGTGAGCGACTGACCGGGCAGCGATCGGAACTGCGTCGACCCGTCTCGCAGCCTGACCGTCACCGCGACCGGCAACGCGGTATTTGTCGCCGGCCGGGGAACGGCCCGTATGCGCCGACACCCGTACGCGCGCTGGCTCGCCGCCGCGGGCACGCTCCTCGCGGCCTGGATCGGCTGGGGACTGTACGTGCTGGCGACGACACCGAGAGTCGACTACGCGCTCGTCCGGACGATCGACGGGGTCGAGATCCGCCGCTACCCGCGGCTCGTTCTCGTCGAGACGACCGCCGACAGCGACCGGACGGCGTTCGGACGCCTCTACGGCTACCTGACGGGCGCGAACGAGGGCGACGAGGAGCTCCCGATGACGGCGCCGGTTCGAACCCACGAGCGGTCCCGACCGCCGGGTTCTGCCGGCTGGCCGGGCGCGGGTCCGGACGTGACGATGGGCTTCTTCCTGCCCCAGGAGTACGACTCGGAGGCTGCGCCGGAACCCGAAGACGAAACGGTGACGCTCACCGTCGAGGAACCCCGGACCGTCGCTGTCCGCTCGTTCTCGTGGTACGCGACGCCGGAGCGCGTCGAGCGGAACACGGGAGCGCTGCTCGAGGCGCTCGAGGAACACGGCCTCGAGACGGCCGGCGAGCCGTTCTCGCTGGGGTACGCCGATCCGCTCACGCCGCCGTTTCTCCGGCGAAACGAGATCGCGATCGAACTCGCCTAACCAACCCCGGACTACGGCGTATCGACGGCGCTCCCGTCGGTCGACTCCTCGTCGTCGAGACCGTCGGCGTCCGCGTCGAAGCCGAGGTCGGCGAGGGGATCGTCGTCCGTCTCGAGCAGCACCGTCTCGCCGGCGGTGACGGTTTCGCCCCGGCTGACGGCAAGGTCCTCGCGGTCGATTCCAGGCGGGAAGCGGACGTCGACGCGGCTCCCGAAGGCGATGTGGCCGAGGCGCTGGCCGCGCTCGAGGTCGTCGCCGGCGTCGACGTACGGGTGGATCCGCCGGGCGAACGCGCCGGCGATGAACGTCACGTCGGCGCTCGAGGACGACGTCTGATCGGGTCCCTCGCCCGAGCGTGCCGCCTCGAGGTCGACGTCGCGAAGGCGGACGTGAAGTTTCTCGTTGCGGTCGGAGTCCTTCGAGAACGCGGGCTTGTACGTTCCCGGCTCGTGGTCGAGTCGCTCGACGGCGGCGTCGAACGGGGCGCGAACGACGTGGACGTTGTGGACGTTCATGAAGATCCCGACACGCAGCCGGTCGCCCTCCGGCCGGATGACCGACACCTTCCCGTCGGCCGGCGCGACGACGCCCGTCGGCGGCGGCGTCCGATCGGGGTCCCGGAAGAACGCGAGCGTTCCGAGTCCGACCGCGAGCGCCGCGACGCTCGCGCCGACGCTGAACAGCAGCGCGAACGGTGCGACGAGCAGTGGCACGATCGCGTACCGCCAGGCCCCCGGTGCGAAGTTCATGTCCCCCACGACGGGGTCGAAGCGTTTGGCCGTTACGGAGATACGTTCCGGCGGCGGTCGACTCACGGGAAACCGCGAGGCCGTCGCGCTCTCACACCTCTCGCGTTACGTACAGTTACCGGGATGGCAAGGTGCATTAGGGAGGACGTACTTGCATCCGACGATGAGGCGACGTCGCGTTCTCGCCGCCGGTGGGGTGTTCGCCGGGACCGCTATCGCGGGCGCCTGGGGGCGTCCGTCCGGCGGTTCGGAGGCGCTCGAGGCGGCTCGAGCCCCCGCCGCCGTCGGCGACGTTACGACGAACACCGAGACGCTCCTCCCGGACACGGTTCACGAGACGCCACTGTACGAGATCGACGCGGCCGAGGACGGGCCGACAGTGATGGTGTTCGGCGGCGTCCACGGCGACGAGTACAACGGGATCGTCGTCGCCCACGAGGCGGCGAGCTGGCAGCCCGACGCCGGAACCCTCGTGGTGATCCCCGAAACCGACGTCGTCGCGGTGAAAAACGACCGGCGCGGCGGGGTCGACGGCGATCTGAACCGCCACTTTCCGCCCGGCGGCGAGCCGGAGAGCGAACTCGCCCGCGGGATCTGGGCCGCCGTCGAGCGCCACGATCCGGACGTGGTCATCGACCTCCACCGCTCGCTGGGCATCTACGGCGTCCACCAGCAGTACGTCGGTCAGGCGATCTTCCACTCGCCCGACGCCTACGGCGAGGACCTGGCCGTCGCGCTCAACGACGCTGCCATCCCGTGGTACATGCCGTTTCACGACTTCACCGCGAGCACCAGCACGATGAACGGGCCGTTGCTCTTTCACGAGGCCTACCGCGAACTCGAGGCGACCGCCTACCTGTTCGAAACGACCGATTTCTTGCTCGACCAGGAGACGATGAACGAGTGGACCCGCCTCGCGGTCGCGAAACTGCTCGAGTTCCACGGCTTACTCGAGTCGGGTGAGCCCCGATGAGCGTCTCGATCCGGCGCGTGCTCGCGGGGCCGGCGACGCTTCTGACCTACGCGCTGCTGGTGGTCCCGTTCGTCGCGGGGGCGTTCAAGACGGCCCTGATGACGCCGCTGGCGCTGCCGGGCTACCTGATCTTCGTGATCGGGACGGCCGTCGGTAACGCGCTCGCACAACGGTTCGCCTTCTGGGTGTACTGGGTGCCGTTTTTCGCCGGCTGCTACGCCATCGCGGTCGTCGTCGGCTACGGCTACGAGTGGTGGCGTGCGGCCGGTCCGGAGCCGGCGAACCCGGCCGACGGCGACCGCGCGAACGCCGGTCGGTAGCGTTCGGCGCGACGGTTCCGGAGGGGCTACGCCCTCTAGCTTCCGGATACACCGGGGTGTATGTTCGTCCAAACTGGGGTAGGCGGGTAGGAACAATGCCGCGAGGTGGGCTCCGTTGAGCCAAGACTACACCCGTGAGTATCTTTTCCCGTTCCCGATCGGCCGCGGATGCGAGCGCGAGTGAGTCCACCGATGCGGACGCCGGCCCGACGGCTGCCGTCCGTCTCGACGGCGTCAGCCACGAGTACGGCTCGAGCGGGCGCGGCGGACGCTCGAGCGAGAGCCGGTCGGTGATGGCCCTGCGGGACGTCTCCCTTTCCGTCGACGCCGGCGAGATCGTCGGCCTCGCCGGCCCCAGTGGCAGCGGCAAGTCGACGATCCTCCACGCGGTCGCCGGTCTGCTGGTGCCGACCGCCGGCTGCGTCGAACTGCTGGGAACCGACCTCACCGCGCTTTCCGACGCCGAGCGGACGCGCACGCGCAGGCGAGACGTCGGCATCATCTTCCAGCGGTTTCACCTCCTCCCGTCGCTGTCGGCCCGCGCGAACGTCGCGCTCCCGCTCGTCCAGACGGGCGTCCCCCGGCGCCGGCGCAGAAAGCGGGCGACGGAGCTGCTCGAGCGGGTCGGCCTCGAGGATCGGACGACGCACCTGCCCGGCGAGCTGAGCGGCGGCGAACAGCAGCGCGTCGCCATCGCCAGGGCGCTCGCGACGGAGCCGGCGGTGATCGTCGCCGACGAGCCGACCGGCGAACTCGACACGGCGACCGGCGAAACCGTTCTCGAGGTGTTGACCGACGTCGCCGCCGACCGCGCCGTCCTCGTCGCCTCCCACGACGACGCCACCCTCGACGTGACCGACCGCGTGATCGAACTCCGCGACGGGACGGTGGTCGCCGATGGGCGGTAGCGACGGAAACCGCAGAACACGGTGGGTCGGTCTCGTCCGGCTCTCGATCGCCAGGGTTCGGGCCCAGGCGTCGCGGTACACGCCCGGACTGACGGTGCCGACGATCGTCATCGTCGCGCTGACGGTCTCGAACCTGGTGCTCGTGACCGGGGTCGCGCTCGCGCTCGCCGACACGGATCCGACGGCCGACGACGCCGACGTCCGGATCGTCGCGAGCGGCGGCGACGCCCAGTCGTCGGTCGCGGGCGCCGAGGGCGTTCGCCTCGGCGCGGCACACGACCGAACCGCGCCGATCGCCGACCGGGAGGGCGTGACTCACGCCACGCCCGCCCTGTCCGAGCCGGTTCTGGTAACCGCTCCCGAGAGCGACCGCGCCGAGTACGTCACCGTCGTCGGCGTCGTCCCCGGGCCGGAGGCGACCACCGTCTCCGGGCTGTCGACTGAGCACCTCGAGCCGGGCGATCCACACTACGCCGACGGCGCCTACGACGGGCCGCGAGCCGGCGAGATCGTTCTCTCGACGGCCGCCGCGGACGCCCTCGGGGTCGACGACGGCGAGACGGTGGCCCTGGAGAGCGCCGCCGACGGCACGACCCAGTCACACGAGGTGACCGCCGTCGAACCCGCAGCCGAGGACGAGGCGGTCGCGCTCGTTCACCTGAGCGAACTCCAGGCGCTCACCGGCGCCGACGGCGAGGACCTCGCCGACCGAATTCTGGTCTGGGGCGACGAGGACGCCGCACAGGCCGCCGGCGAGGAGGCGTACCCGAACGCGACGGTCGAGACCGACGGCGTCGCCCTCGAGTCGCTGTTCGCCGACGACCTCGCGCTCGTGACCAGCGTGCTCGCGTTGCTGACCGGCATCGTGCTGTGTTCGCTGTTCGTCGCGACGACCGTCGGCCTCAGCGTCGATAGCGACCGGCGCGCCCTCGCCGTCCTCGCGGCGCTCGGCTTCTCGAGTCGGAGCCGGCTTGCGATCGTCGCCGTCGCCACGGTGACGACCGCGCTCGTCGGCGCGCTGCTGGGCACCGCGCTCGGCTTCGCCGGCATCGTCGTCGTCAACGCGGTGGCGACGGCGACGTTCGCCCCCGGGGCGGTGGCCGTCTCCGATCCCGTTCTCGTCCCCTACGCGCTCGTCGTGACGGTCGTTTCGGTCCTGGTCGCGCTACCGTATCCGCTCGCGATAGCCGCCAGAACGGACGTCCTGGCGGAGGTCGAGCGATGAGCCTCAGGCGGCCGATCTCGCGGGGGCGCGCCGTCGTCGGACTCGCCGTCGCCCAGCTCCGCCGGTCGAAGGGGCGGGCCGTCCTCGCCACGTTCGGCGTCGCGCTGGCGGTGCTCTCGGTGACGCTGCTGGCCAGCCTCGGCGTCGGCGTGATCGAAACAGGCCAGGAGGGGTTCGACGAGTCCGGCCGCGACGTCTGGATCACCGGCGGTCCGACGGCCGACTCGGCCGATAGCGGCGAGAACGCGGTCGTCGACGCCCACCGGCTCACCGCGGAGATCGAAGACCGGGACGACGTCTCCGAGGCGCGGACGATCGCGCTCCACGACGTTTACATCGGGACCGATCCCGACGACCGGGAGCGGCTCACCGCCGTCGGCGTCCAGGGAACGCACAGACACTTCGAATTCGAGGCGGGCGACGGGTTCGGCGAGGATGTCGAGGACGACCAGGGTCGCCTCACCGGCGAGGGGATCGTCGTCGACCCGGACGTCGCAGACCGGTTCGACCTCGAGGTCGGCGACACCGTCTACGTCGGCAGCGAGGACGGCCCCGGCCAGCCGTTCACCGTCGTCGGCGTCGGCTCGTACTACTCGCAGTTTCTCGGAGCGGAGACGGTGACGGTTCCGCTCACCGAACTCCAGGGGGTCACGGGATCGGCCGCCAGCGACAGGGCGGCGTTCGTCACCGTCAACGTCGCCGACGACGCCGACCGCGAGACCGTCCGGGACGACCTCGCTGCCGAGTACCCCGAGTACGACGTCCGGACTAACGACGACCAACTCGGCGCGATGGTCCAAGACCGGCTGCTCATCGTCGCGAGCGCGCTCGCGCTGGTCGGCCTCGCCGTCTGTGGCGGCATCACCCTGACGACGAACCTGTTCGTCCTCGTCGCCTACCAGCAGCGCGACGAACTCGCCGCGCTGCGTGCGATCGGCCTCTCCCGGGGTGTCCTCGCCGGGACGATCGGGGTCCAGGGGTTCCTCATCGGCCTCGTCGGCGGCGTGATCGGCGTCGTCGCGACCCTCCCGATCGCGATCGGTCTGAACCACGTCTCGGCGGTAACCGTCGGCTTCGAGCGCATCGTCCGCCCGATTCCGGAGGTGTACGCCCTCGGCTTCGCCATCGCCCTGCTCGTCGGCACCCTCGTGGCCGTCGTCACCGGCTGGCAGACCGGCCGCCACATCCGCCTCGAGCGCCTCGAGGCCTGACCCCGGCGCCGTTTTCGCCCCTGTCACCGCCGTCTTTTTCGTCCCGGACGGCGTGTGCCCCGTATGGCTTCGCCGCTGACTCTCTGTAAGACGGGACTGTTCTCGGCCGTCGTGCCGGGGACCGTCGCCGGGATCATCCCGTCCTTGCTGGCTCGACGGGACCGAGGGACGCTCCCGATCGGCTCGCGTCCGGCTCGCATCGCCGGCTTCGCCTCGCTCCTCTCGGGACTCGCGCTGTACGTCCACACCGCGTGGCGGTTCGCCGACGAGGGCGAGGGAACGCCCGCGCCGATCGACGAGCCGGACGAACTCGTTCGCGGCGGGATCTACGCCCACGTTCGGAACCCGATGTACGTCGCCGTCCTCCTCTGTATCATCGGCCACGGACTCCTGCGGCGGTCGCCGCTCGCGCTGTGGTGGGCCGTCGGCTGCTGGCTCGGCTTCCACCGCCGAGTGGTTGACGACGAAGAACCCCATCTCCGAGAGAAACACGGGGCGGCCTACGAGGCGTACTGCGAGGCGGTTCCGCGGTGGCTGCCTCGCGTCCGCGCTGTCGATCGGTAGCTCGAGACCTCGATCAGTCCCAGAACGCCTGCGTTCGGGCGTACTGGCGCTCCTTCGAGAGGATATCGCGGTAGAACTCCGCCTCGCTCTCGCGGTGCCTGTTGATGATCTGGGCGGCGTTGTGCGGCCCGACACCGCGAGCGGCCAGCGCGATCACGGCGCGCTTGCCGTGGCTCTGGACGAGGCTGGCCGCCCGGTAGGCGCGTTCGGTCATCTCCCGCTGTGCGTCGTCTTTCTCCTCGGCCTGGACCGCCTGGACCACCTCGTCGGCCCACGGGTTCAGCGCCGCGATCCGGGTCGACTCGCACTCGGGACACCGCGGCTGATCGGGGACCCGTCTGACCTTCGTTCGGCTCGTCCACTCCCGACAGTGCGTACACAGCAGGATCACCCGGTCGTTCTGGATGCGCTCGCGGACCGTCCGGATGACGCTCGCGTCGGCGTTCTCCGGCGCCAGTAGCTCCTTTCCCGCGGACCGCCCGCCGAGGCCGACCGGGGTGCGCCCCCGCACCGTCTCGAGGGCCAGTTCGCCCGACTGGATTCCCGCGAGCACCGCGCTCGCGCCCTCCGTGTCGAGGTCCTCGTGGAACACCTCTCGGACCGCCTCGTCGTACATCGGGGTGTCCTCGAGCGCCGCCAGCAGCCGCTCGCTCGAGAACCGACCCGACCCCTGCCAGCGCTTGAGCGCGCCGAACTTCGCCGAGACCTGCGAGAGCCGGAACGCGAGGGCGTCAGAGCGTTTGAGCCCGAGTTCGACGATCGTCTCGACGTGGGCGGGGTCGGTGTCGGTGAGCACGCCGACCACGTCGCTGGTGGCGACGTCTCCCGGAACCTCGAGTTCGATCCGGTAGGGGTCGATCTCCATTCCGACGGCGGAGCCCGACTGCTGGCCGAGCAGCGCCGACAGCACCCGCCCCAGGGTCTCGTTCGTCTTGTGGCCGAACGCCGAATTGAGCACGCCGGTTCGACCCTGGCGCTCGAGCACCAGCCGGTCGTGGGTCGGCATCGGCGAGTCGCTCTCGACGTGGTCCGCGAGCTGCTGGCAGGCCGACTCGAGGGTGTACTCGTCGGCGGGATATCGGCCGGCGAGGTCGCGGCCGACGGCGGCGGCGTCGGCCCCGGCTGCGAGCTGGGGTTCGGCGACCCCGCGCAGCTCACCCACTTCGCCCGCGACCGCCGACGGAACGGGGATCTCCTGGCCGATCCAGGAGGGGACCTCGCCGGCGGGGTCCTCGATCGGGCTCACCTTCACGCGCGCCCCCTCGTCGTCGATTTCGGCGATCCGCCACATCTCCCCGCGCTGGATGAACACCTCGCCCGGCATCGCGAAGTTGACGACGAACCGCTCGTCCAGGGTGCCGATCTGGCTCCCCGAGGCGATGTCGTGGACCTCGTAGGTCGCCTCGTCGGGGATCATCGAGAGGTTCGCGTAGACGTACTGCCACGTACCCCCGGAGGTCTCGATGCGGTCGTCGCCCTCGTCGTGCCAGACGATTCGATTGCGGTGGAGTTCGG
Source organism: Natrononativus amylolyticus (assembly GCF_024362525.1). Classification (GTDB taxonomy): domain Archaea; phylum Halobacteriota; class Halobacteria; order Halobacteriales; family Natrialbaceae; genus Natrononativus; species Natrononativus amylolyticus. Next base: position 85,399 of record NZ_CP101460.1, on the reverse strand, counting down.
AGAGGACGGTCCGAAACTCGGTTTCGGAAAGGTCGCGGAACGGATAGGCTCGCGTCACGATTTCGTAGGCGTCGGCGACGAACAGCGCGCCCCCGCTGTGGACCAGCCCCGGAATCTGGTTGGCGACGACGTCGAGGCTCCCCTCGTGAATTGCCGCCGGCTCGACCTCGCCGTCGCGGGCGCGTCTGGCGATCGCGAGCGCCTCGAACGTGTCGTCCGGCCGGGTCGTCACGATGGTCCCCCGAGAGACCTCGTCCTGGCGGTGGCCGGCCCGTCCGATCCGCTGGAGCAGCCGCGAGACCTGCCGGGGGCTCTGGTACTGGACCACGTGGTCGATCCGGCCGACGTCGATGCCGAGTTCCATCGAGGACGTACAGAGCAGCGCCTCGAGGTCGCCCGCCTTGAACCGGTCCTCGACGTCGATTCGGGCCTCCTTCGAGAGCGAGCCGTGGTGGACGCCGATCGGTAAGTCGAGCTCTTTGAACCGCGACCCGAGCGCTTCGGCGGTCTGGCGGGTGTTGACGAAGATCAGGGTGGACTCGTTCTCCGCGACGAGGTCGCGGATCAGCCGAACGTGACTCGCCGTGTCCGCCTCGGTCATCAGTTTCCCCGACAGTCGCTCGTCTTCGTCCGTGATTTCGGGCTCGCGAACCGTCACGTCGACGTTGCTCCCGACGTCGATCTCGCGGATCTCGGGGTCGCGCCCGCCGGTCAGGAAGCGCCCCACCTCCGAGGGATCGCCGACGGTCGCCGAGAGGCCGATCCGCTGGAACCGCCCGGAGAGCTCCCGCAGGCGCTCGAGTCCCACCGCCAGCTGCGCTCCCCGCTTCGAAGCGGCGAGTTCGTGCACCTCGTCGATCACGACGTGGGAGACGTCCGCGAGGGCCTCCCGAAGCCGCTCGCCGGTCAGCATCGCCTGGAGCGTCTCGGGGGTCGTCACCAGCACGTCCGGCGGGTTCTCTGCCTGTTTCCCCCGCCGGTACTGGGTCGTGTCGCCGTGGCGGACGTCCACCTCGAGGTCGAGGTACTCGCCCCACCACTCGAGGCGCTCGCGCATATCGCGGTTGAGCGCCCGCAGCGGCGTGACGTACAGCGCGCCGAAGCCCTCCGGCGGGTCGGCCACGAGGTGATCGAAGACGGGCAGCATCGCCGTCTCGGTCTTGCCGCTCCCGGTGGGCGCGATCACGAGCGTGTCCTCGCCGGCGGCGAGCGGCGGGATGGCGAGTCGCTGTGGCGCCGTCGGCTGCGAGAACCCGCGCTCGGAGAGCGCCTCCCGCACCGGCGGCCCGAGGTGCGTAAAGGCCGCGAGATCCCCCTGCGTCATCTGTCCGTGGTAGGGCCGTGATCCCGATAAGATCGTTGCTTTACCGGCTTCGCGTCGGATAGAATTGGTACCTGCCGTCTCGAGAACTCACTCGAGCCCCCACTCCTCGTCCTCGACGCGCTCGGTCACCAGCTCCTCGCGGTCGCCGAGCACGCGGACGGTGAACCCGTCGCCGTCGCGCTCGTACTGGACGTCGAGCGTCGTCACGTCCGCAGTTACCTCGCGGTCGGTCGACGAGGGCTCCTCGCGGTCGCCCGCCGGCTCGAGGCCGTGATCCTCGTAGGCGATCCGCGTCGAGGTTTCGACCAGCCCGTCCTCGTCGAGGAGGTCGGCGTCGATCCCGTCGGTCGTGTCCCGAAGCTCGAGACGGTAGGTTTTCATCGGCATACGCGACTGGACGACGCGGTGTTAAAAGGGACTCCCGCTTGCAGTTGCCACACCACCTGTGATCATTTTCGCGGTACTGCTCACACGGACCGATACGGCCCCAGCCGCGTTCCGTCGAGCAGGTACGCCTCCCCTCGAGCGATCCCCGCGGGGAGAAACGGCGCCAGAAACGACTGGCCGGCGACGTTTATCCACGTGCCGCCGACCAGTTCGTTGAACGCCGGGAGGACGACGATGGCCGGCGATTCGACCGGTCGCGATCCCGTCCTCGCCGGATCGCCCTCGAGCCACTCGAGTCCCGCGTACTCGTCGCGGCCTCGAAACGCCGCCGGCTCCAGTCGGCCCCGGAGCCACGCCGGTTCGACGCGGCTGCCGCCGACCTCGTCTTCAAGTCGCACGCAGGGGTGTTCGTGCCCCAGGCAGACGACCCGGCTCTCGAGGACCTCGCGCGCGGGCCACGTGTGGCCGTGACAGACGCCGACGTCGGCGACTCGCGTCCCCGAACCGGGAACGATCTCGCAGCCCTCGAGCCAGGCTCCGATCGCCCCGTCGTGGTTGCCCTTGACCAGCGTCACCGACAGTTTGGAGGGAAGCGATTCGAACAACACCTCGAGTTCTCCCCGTTCTGCGCCGCCGGGGTCGCCGATCGAGTGCATCAGGTCGCCGCAGACGATCAGGCGACCGACGCTGGTCCGCTCGAGCAACGAGAGTAGTCGCTCTCGCCGACTCTCGGCCTTGCTCGGCACGTCGACCCCGCGCTCGATCCGGAGGCCGGCCTCGTAGCCCGCGTGGTAGTCGGCGATCACCAGGGCCCGCTCGTCGTGGAGGGTGGCGACGGCCGCGGGCGCGCCGGGAACCGGTTCGACGAGCGGACCCTGCTGACCGGGATCTGTGGGTGTCACGGCGCCTCGAGGGGGATCAGATCGCCTTGAGGTTCCCGTCGGTCGGCTCGTAGCACTGTCCGCCCATCAGCGCCTCCTCGATCGCGTCCTCGACGTCGCCCTCGCTAGCCCCGGTTTCGTTCGCAACCGTTTCGACGACGGTCTCGCGATCCGCGCCGTCGCCGTCGTCGAGGTCGGCCATCGTCTCGACGACCCGCGACTGGAGGTCGACGTCCTCGAGGTCGACCGTTTCGTCCTCGTCGTCCGCTGCCGGCTCGTCGCTGCCCGCGGGTTCCGCTTCGTCGTCCGACGACGGCTCGAGGTCGTCCTCGTCCGCCCCGTCGGCCGCGACCTCGTCTTCCGCCCCGGCGGTCGCGTCGCCCGGCTCCGCGGTCGGCTCGTCGTCCACTGCGGTCTCCGAAGTCGATTCTTCGGGCTCCTGGACGTCGATGTCCGCGTTTCCGGGCTCGTCGACGTCGGCGCCCGTGGTGAACTCCGCGCCGAACTCCTCCTCGAGCTCCTCGCGTTCGTCGTCGTCCATCTCGTACATCTCACCGCCGAGGTCAGAGGTCGACTCGAAGTCACCGAGGTCGTCACCGCCGGCCTCGTCGGCCGCGACCTCGTCTTCGTCGAACGTGGCCGTCTCGTCTGCGGTTTCCGGTTCGTCACCCGTGTCGGCGTCGAGGTGTCCGGAATCGCCGGCGGCTGTCGACTCGTCGTCAGCGCTCGAGTCGGTGCCTGCCTCGAGGTCGCTGTCAGCCGTCGCCTCCTCGGTCGCGGAGGGACTGTCGCTCTCGACGTCCGAATCCGATTCCACGCCGGTCGATTCGCCGGTCGTGGCCGTGCTCGCCGGAGTCGCCTCGCCGTCGGCTGCCACGGCGTCCGCGGTGACCGATGCGGGCGACTCGAGGTCGACCGTCGCGAGCCCGCCGAAACTCGCGGTCGTGCCGCCGGCCGCGTCGGGTTCGAGGCCGAGCCCCTCGACCTGGTCGAGGTCGCCGGCGACGACGCGGGCGGCGTCGACCGACAGCGCCTCGAGCGCCTCGAGGTAGGTCGGGGTCGTTCCGTAGTGGTCCTGGGCGAGCGGAATCCCCTTTGCGAGTCCCTCGTTGACGCCGGCCTCGAGCAGCACCGCCGTCAGCGCCTCGCCCGCAGCGTCGAGTTCGGCCGCGGCGGCGTAGGTGCCGATCCGCTCGCGGGTCTGCTCCGCAGTCGAGACCACCCAGCGGTCGCGGGTGTCGGCGTCGACGGTCGCGATGCTCTCCGGACGGACGGACGTGTACACCCGATCCGAGTCGTCGGGCTGGAACGTCCTCGCCTTTCCCGTCACCGCGACGAACGCGGGCGGCTCGAGCCGTTCCAGGGCGGCGAGTTCGTCCGGCTGGTACTGGCCGGCGTAGATGACGAACGCGCCCGTCGGGTCGACGACGCGGGCGCGGAGCATCTCGTCGTTGACCTGGGTAATCTCGGTGAGCGTCCCGACGACGAACAGGCGGTTGACGCGCGCGCCGGTCGGCGTGATCACGTAGTTCGGCGCGCGTTCCTCGTCGCTCTCTGCGTGTGAGAGCGAGGCGTCGTCGTACTCCGCGGCGAACAGCCGGTAGGCGACCTCGCGGCCGCCGCCTTCGACGCTCACGCGCCCACCTCCTCTACGAATGCCGTCGCACGCGCGGCCGGGTCGTCGTCGCTCTCCTCGAAGGTGGTCGCGTTGAGGTTGGCGCCGTACTCGTCGACCGAGAGGTGGCCCCGAACGCGGTACTCGCGGCCGACGATCCGTTCGCGGATGGTGTCCGCGACGGCCTCCTGGTCCATCGCCTCGCGGGCCTCCTCTCGGGCGTCCTCGAGGCCGCCGCCGTACACCTGCCTCGTCAGTTCGTCGTCGAGAATCGCGGTGACGGCGCCCGTGCCGTCGTCGAGGATCGCCTTCACCCGCAGGTCGTCTTCGCCGTCGACGCTACCGTGAGTGCGACACTGCCCCTTCTGGACGACGCGGCCACACTCCGGGCAGCGCTGGATGAGTCCGGAGCCGTCTCGTACTGCGATCAGGCTGCCGACGAGGCAGACGTCGTAGACGCCGCCGGTCGACACCGCCTCGCCGATCCCCATCTCCGGCGCGTCGTCGCCGACGTCGACGGACTCTTCGAGTGCGCTCACGCGGGAGTACTCGGAGACGTTCACCTCGGGAACGCCGCGGAACTCGCGGACGTAGGCGTTCTCGATGCGAACTGAGGCCCCCTCCTCGATCTCGGGGGCGGGGTCCCAGTTCGTAAACGGCAGCCGCCCCGATTCGTCGCCGAAGACGCCGCTCAAAATCTCGGTCTCGCCGTCGCGGCCGTCGATGGTGCGGCGCTCGCACTCGAGGACGCGGACCTCGACGGTCACCGCGCGGTCGCCGGTTCGCAACTCCGCGAGCGCGGCGTCGCCGCCGATCTCGTAGGAGACCTCGGGGCCGTCCTCGAGGAACGACACCGAGGTGCTTTCTCCCAGATTGAGTTCGGGCTCGCCGTCCCACTCTCGGACGCCGGCGTTGCCCGCGGTGATCGCGTCGCCCGGCGAGAGTCCGAAGTCTTCCCAGGCGGTGTAGTCGATGACGCCGCTCTCGTCTGCGAGCCGTCCCTCGACGATGACGTGGTCTGAACCCTGGTAGCGGATCGAGCGCTCGCCGGCGGTCAGCACGACGCCCGTCACCGTGACGGTGCCGTCGTCGGTCGTGATCTCGCCGATCTCTCTGGCGGAGGGCGCTCCGCCGCCGGTCGAGCCGTCGCCGTACTTGCGGCGGAGGCTCTGTTTGGCTTCCTCGATCGGCACGCTGTACTCGACCAAGTTCTGCAGGTCGGATTTGACCTCCTGGGTGTCAACACCGAGATCGGAGGCGAGATCCTCGGCATGTGCTTCGAGATCCATCACTGGCAGTTCGAGCGGCCACCTTAAAAGCGTTCCCGCAGTGGGGTGAAAGTGAACGTGCGGGCCAACCCGGTCGACGCACCCGCGAGCGCTACCTTCATGGCCTGCCGCGAAAACGAGGCGAGTATGGAACGAGTCGGTGCGGCCCTCGGCGGTCTCGCGTTCGTGGTCGCGATCTTCGGCGGGATCGTCGTCATCAGGGTGTTCACGCGGGCGCTGTACGCGGCGATCTGGTTCGCCGAAACCGTCGCGACGTTCGCGTTCGCGCTGCTGATCGGCTACGTCGTCTACCGGATTCTGCTCGGCTCGAGCGACGACCCGCGCCGGAGCGCGTAAGGGGAGACGGACAGGTCCACCGACAGCGACGCGTGACCGGACCGGTTCCGCGCGGCGGGCGGTCGGAAGCCCCGGTCCGGAAGCGACTCTGCACCACCTTTTTGTCGGCCGCCCGCGGTAGTCTCGGTATGACCAAGATCGCGTTCGTCTGCGTCGGCAACGCCGGCCGCAGTCAGATGGCGACGGCGTTCGCCGAGCGGGAACGGGATCGCCGGGACCTCGCGGACGAGATCGAACTCGTCACCGGCGGGACGGACCCGCGCGACCACGTTCACGAGGCGGTCGTCGAAGCGCTCGCCGAGGTCGGGATCGACGTCGGCGACAGGTCTCCCCGAACGATCGCGGACGAGGACCTGATCGACGCCGACTACGTCGTCACGATGGGTTGCGACGCGGCCGACGTCGCCCCCAACGGGTGGACCGGAACGGCCGAGCAGTGGGACGTGTCGCACCCGGACGGGGACGACGCCGTGCGGGCGCAGCGCGACGAGATCGACCGGCGTGTCGTCGGCCTCTTCGACCGGATCGCCAGCGACGGCGACGCGGAGTAGCGGCGGAACCGTCCCGGCCGCGAGACGACGGGTTTCCGGCGCACACGGTGGCTTCTTTACGCCTCCCGACAGACACCCGGTATGCACGTCCTCGTCAACGCGGCGATGAGCGCCGACGGAAAGCTCTCCTCGAGGCGCCGCGACCAACTCCGGATCAGCGGCGAGGAGGACTTCGCGCGCGTCGATCGACTGCGAGCCGACAGCGACGCCGTCGTCGTCGGCGTCGGCACCGTCCTCGCGGACGATCCACACCTCACGGTCAAGGACGACGCGCTGGTCGACGCCCGCCGCGAGGAGGGGCGGTCGCCCCAGCCGGCGCGCGTCGTCGTCGACTCGCGGGGGCGGACGCCGGTCGACGCTGCGATTCTCGACGACGCCGCGACCACCTACCTCTGTCTGAACGACGCGGTCTCCGTCGATCGGCGGATGGACCTGGCCGATCACGCTGAACTGATCACGGCCGGCGACGGCCGGGTCGACCTCCTCCGGGCGTTCGCCGTCCTCCAGCGGGAGGGTCTCGAGCGGGTCATGGTCGAAGGCGGCGGCGAACTCATCTTCTCGCTGTTCGAGACCGGCCTGGTCGACGAGCTCACGGTGTTCGTCGGCCCGCAGGTGATCGGCGGCCGGGACGCCCCGACGCTGGCCGACGGCGACGGGTTCGTCACGGACTTCCCGGGCCTCTCGCTCGAGTCGGCGACCCGGCTCGACGAGGGCATCCTGCTGCGGTGGGTCGTCGACTACTGACCGGAAGCGACGCCCTCGAGCGCCTCGCGGATGAACGCGTTCAGTCGGGTGCGATCGACGCCGTCGCGGCCGTGGACGGCGGGGTCGATCGCCGGTAGTCGGATCTCCTCGGGGGCGAACAGCCGACCGACGTCGGCCGCTCCCTCCCCTGTGCGCTTCCGTTCGACCAGTTCGAGGGTTCGCTCGAGGAACTCGCCGTCGACCCACTCCTCGTCCGCGACCTCCTCGAGAAATCGCGGGAAGTCGAGGGTCGGAAAGCGGTGGGTCTCGCGGACGTACCGCGCGTAGAGCACCCCGCGGGCGACGTAGAGGTGGCGTTTCACGGTCCGATCGGTTCGCCCTCGCTCGTAGGCGTCGGCGTCGACGGTTCGCGGCGAGCGGGCGCCCTCGCTCGAATCCGCGGGTTCGACGAGAAGGGCGCCGTCGTGCTCCTCGAGGACGAGGTAGGCGAGTTCGCCGTCTACGAGCAGCCGACCCTGCAGGTACTTCCGGTACTGTCGTTCGGCCAGCGACCGGTAGTGGTGGTACAGCGCGATCGGAACGAACGAGTCGCCGACGTCGCCCTCGATCCGCGAGAGCGCCCCGCACTCGCGGTAGCGCCGCGGGCTGTGCAGGAACTCGAACGCCGTCGGGTTCGACTCGCCGAGTAGCTCCGCGAACCGGCGGACGTTCCAGCCCTGACAGTCCCGTCCGTCGGTCCGCAGCCGCCCGGAGTCGAGGTAGCCGTCGAGGGTGGCGTACTCGAGGGGGTCCTGGACGAAGAGGACGGCAACGTCGCGGTCGCTGTTCGCGTCGGCGAGGTTCCAGGCCCGGCTGCCCACGTCGCGGGCGGCGATAACGGTGACCCCGTGCTCGGCTTCGAACGCCTCGAGAGTTCCCGAAACCGACGTCATCGCCTCGAGTTCGCGCCGTGGCGACAACGGTCTGTCGATCCGAAGCGACGGATTCGCGTCGAACGGGTAGCCCTATAGGACGGGAGTTCGACGTCCGACCCGATGTCGGACGATCTCCGCTCCGTCGCCCGCTCGTACTTCGACGACCGCGTCTCCCCGGCCCACGACTGGCACCACGTCGAGCGCGTCGAGGCGCTCGCGGCGCGACTGGCCGCCGACCGGACGGACGTCGACGACCGGGTGCTCGAGGCCGCCGTCTTGCTCCACGACATCGGTCGCGCGCGGGAGGACGCCGGCGAGATCGCGGACCACGCCGAGTGGGGCGCTCGGGAGGCGCGCGCGGTGCTGTCGGCTCGAGGCGTCGCCGCCGAGACGATAGACGCGGTCTGTCACTGCGTTCGCGCGCACCGGTACTCGAACGCGGTCGAACCCCGGAGTCCGGCTGCGCGGATCCTCTGTGACGCGGACAACCTCGACGCGATCGGCGCGATCGGACTCGCCCGAACCTTTTCGTACGGCGGCGAGCACGGCATTCCGATCGTTTCCCTCGAGTCGGCGCCGACGGAGAGCGCCGGCGCCCTCGAGGAGACGACGATCGATCACGTCGAGGAGAAGCTCCTGTCGCTGCGAGAGCGGATGTACACCGAGGAAGGGCGCGCGCTGGCCGAGTCGCGCCACGCGTTCGTCGAGACGTACCTCGAGCGCCTCGAGCGGGAGGTCGCCGGTGACGCGTGACTCGCCGGTCACCGCCCGTGAGTGTCACCACCGTCGGCTGTAGATGACGCCCCCGAGTAACGCGACGGCGACGAGACCGAACAGCGGGCGCAGCGGGTCGACGTACGTCATCACCGCAGACGAGCCGACCGCCGCGACGAACAGCGCGTTGCAGGTCGGGCAGGCGACGGCGAGAAAGCCGCCGGCGGCGCCGCCGTAGGCACACCGGTCGCCGGAACACCCCTCGAGCCCCGTCCGCTGGAAGACGTACAGGCCCACGAGCGCCGACGTCAGAACGAGAAACGCGTAATCGAGCGTCGTAATTTCGACCATCCGGACGAAAAACGGATTCGGAACGATCGCCGAGACGAACCCGAAGAGCACGAACACACCCGTCGCAGCGGCGAGACCGTACAGCACGGCGTCTCGAGAGCCGATCATGCGAGACCGAACGCGGGCCGAAACGAAAAGCGATCTGATCGCGACGCCGGCGAGACAGGATGCACACCCGGGTGGCCCGTGTGTCGGTCCCACTCTCCGCCGAGTATCACTCGATATTGTATAATTAGAGAAATACTACTGGGGGCGAGGCGGGGATTCGATCTCGCCTGGTTCCGAATCTACGCTACCAGTCCACCGTCGGTACTACGAACGATCACTTTACACAGACCCTTCAAACTTCTCTATGACGGTATGAGTTGTGCGGATGAACGGTACTCTGATTCGTCTCGGTGGTGTCGATCGATAAACAGGAATCGATTATAGAAATGTGTTAATATGTTCTTACTACCCAATACTGGGGTTCGCGAGCGCGGTGTCCTTCCGGCCGCTTCACTTCGACGACATCGGCGTAAACTGTGGTGGCACTCTCCGGGGATTACAGAGCTATTCGCGTAACATATTTGCTATTTTACATATGGCGACCGCACGACGAATCGACGAGCGCGACTCGAGCCGCAACCGGACGGTTTTTAGGCGCCTGGACGGAGTCTCCGCTATGAGCGACGATTCGCAGCGGGATGGGTCGGCGACGAAGCTCACGAACAGCAAAGTCGGTCGCCTCATCGACGAGCACGACCTCGAGGGGCTCGAACAGGAGCTGATCGACCGGTGGACGGCGCCGAGCGAGGAGCGCTCGAGCCTGCGAGAGCTCGCCGACGTGTTCAACCGACGGCTGCTCGAGGCCGTCCTCGAGGAGGCGGGGGTCGAGACGATCGAGGGCGAAGCCGAGAACACGTACCGGCTGCTGACCGACGACGACGTCACGACCGGCGTCCGCACCGAGGTTCGAAACCGCCTCGAGCGCGACGGGGTCGACGTCGACGCCCTCGAGCGGGAGTTCGTCTCCCACCAGGCGGTTCACACCTACCTGACGAAGTTCCGCGACGTCAGTCACGAGCGCGAGCGACTGAGCCCCGACGAGCGCCGGGAGAAGGAACTCGAGACGATCCGGCGCCTCCAGAGCCGAACCGAAGCCGTCACCGGAAACTCCGTCGAGCGACTCCAGGAGGCGGACCAGCTCGCCGTCACCGAAGCCGACGTCTTCGTCGACATCCGGGTGTTCTGTCGGGAGTGTGGCGTCGACTACTCGATCGACGAGCTGCTGCGACGTGGCGGCTGTGACTGTGCGTCGACCGGAAGTGGGGAGTGACACTGTGGACGGGCTACCAAAAATTATTCACGTACACCCGAATAAGGGCGACCACTGATGCCACAGGAATCTCTCTCGAAGGAAGCCGTACGCGTCGACGTGGAGAACGTCGGCGGGATCGACGAGGCGCAGGTCGAATTCACGCCCGGCGTGACGGTTCTCGCCGGCCGGAACGCGACCAACCGGACCTCGTTTCTCCGCTCGATCATGGCCGCACTCGGCAGCGACGACGTCTCGCTGAAAGGCGACGCCGACGCGGGCCACGTCGAACTCTCGATCGGCGACGAGACGTACACCCGGACCCTGAAACGACAGAACGGAACGGTGACGACCGACGGGGAGCCGTACCTCGGCGACTCGACGCTGGCCGATCTCTTCGCGTTCTTACTCGAGACCAACGAGGCGCGACAGGCGGTCGCACGACAGCAGGACCTCCACGAGCTCATCATGCGGCCGGTCGACACCGACGCGATCCAGGCCGACATCGACCACCTCGTCACCGAGCGCCAGTCGATCGCCGACGAACTCGAGGAGCTCGACGATCTCGAGCGCAGGCGCACCGACCTCGAGAGCGAACGAACTCGCCTCGAGTCCGAGATCGAGGAGACCCGCGCCGAACACGAGCAGAAGGCCGACGAACTCGAGGCGTTCGACCAGGACGTCGAGGAGACCCGCTCGGAGAAGGCCGAACTCGAGGAGACCCTCGAGGAACTCAACGACGTCCGCTCCGAACTCGAGTCGGTTCGGTTCAAGGTCGAAACCCAGCGCGAGAGCCTCGAGAGTCTCCGCGAGGAGCGCGAGGACGTCGAGGAGGAGGTCGGCTCGCTGTCCGCCACGCCGGCGGCGGAGATCGACGAGATCGAGTCCCGACTGGCCGAACTCCGGGACGAGAAACAGGAGATCGAGACGCTGGTGAACGACCTCCAGCGCATCGTCCGGTTCAACGAGAGCATGCTCGAGGGCACCGACAACGAGATCGCCGAGGCCCTCCGAACCGAGACCGACGAGGACGGCGATCTCACCGATCAGCTGCTGTCGGCGGACACCGTCGTCTGCTGGACCTGCGGCAGCGAGGTCGAGACGGAGCGTATCGAGGAGACCATCGAGCGACTCCGGGCGCTCAGAGTCGAGAAATCCGAGACTCGACGCGATCTCGAGGCGGAGATCTCGGAGCTGAAGCGAAACCGGTCGGACCTCGAATCCCAGCGCCAGAACAGCGAGCGGCTGCGGAGCCGGCTCGAGCGAACCGAACGAGAGATCGACGACCGCGAGGCGACCCTCGAGGAACTCATCGAGCAGCGCGACGAACTGACCGAGCGCGTGGCGACCCTCGAGGACGAGGTCGAATCGCTCGACGTCAGCGACGAGTACGAGGAGATGCTCGCCCACCACCGCGAGGTGAACCAGCTCGAGTTCACGCTCGACCGCCTCGAGGACGAACTCGCCTCGACCGAGTCGGCAATCGACGAGATCGAGAGCCGACTCGACGAACGCGACCACCTCGAGGAGCGCCTCGAGGAGGTCAAAGCCGAACTCGCGGAGCGCCGGACGGAGATCGAGCGAATCGAAACGGAGGCCGTCGAGCACTTCAACGACCACATGGAGTCCGTCCTCGAGATCCTCGAGTACTCGAACCTCGAGCGGATCTGGATCGAGCGGACGACGAACTCGGTTCGCGAGGGTCGACGGACGGTCGAGCGCTCGTCGTTCGACCTGCACGTCATCCGAAGTACCGACTCCGACGCGGCCTACGAGGACACGATCGAGCACCTGAGCGAGAGCGAACGGGAGGTGACGGGGCTCGTCTTCGCCCTCGCCGGCTACCTGGTTCACGACGTGTACGACGTCGTCCCGTTCATCCTGCTCGACTCGCTCGAGGCGATCGACTCCGACCGGATCGCACGACTCGTCGACTACATCTCCGGGTACGCTGACTCCCTCGTTGTCGCGCTGCTCCCGGAAGACGCCGCCGCCCTGGACGACGAGTACGAACGCGTCACCAGCATCTGATCGCTCTCCCGCTCGAGCGCGATCGTCGTCCTGCTGGTGCATCGCGCCGTATTCACTCCGTGTACACCCGCTCTGCTTTCGGGACAGTATTGTATTATATAAACAATTGTACTGATTGCCCATACGTCGGGGCTTCGGCAGACCTACGGCCAGTCCTGTCTAAATACTTCGTTTCAGTAGCAGAATTCTAATCACTTCTCACGGCGGATTTATTCTCCGTGACAGTTCCGCATTGGGCTCGAGAACTCTCTAAAGAAGGAGTAGAGCTAGGGCTTCTGTTTCAACGTCGCGTCACTACACGCTCGGTGTTCGGTAGTAGTGGGTTGTACGAACATTTTCGGGCACGAAGGACCGGCGGACCGCGGTACGTCCGTCGGTGTCGAACGTTTTGGCGCTCGCGGTCGTACGAAATGAGATGAGTGACGACGAGTTCGATCCGGAGACGGAGGAGGCCCGCGAAATCGCTGCAGAAGCCGGCGAGGAGAGTTCCGAGTTCCTCTCCCTGCTTCCACACTACTACCGCGGTGAAGTCGGACAGATGGCGACCCGACTCGACCGCCTCGATCTGACGACCGACTGGGCGATCGGCCTCATCGCCGCCGTTCTCGGCCTGTCGTTCGCCTCCGCGGACAGTCCGCCGTACCTGCTCCTGATCGGGATGTTGGCGCTGACGATCTTCCTGCTGTTCGATATCAGGCGATACCGGTCGTACGACGCGGCGCGGGCGCGCGTTCGGATGATCGAGGAGAACGTGTTCGCCAACGCGTTCGATCCGGCGGGGGCGGTTCACGAGGACTGGCGGACCGCGATCGCGTCCGACCTCCGGACGCCGACGCTCAAAGTGTCCGCCCGGGAGACGGTCACGCGGCGGCTCCGACGGGTGTACTTCCCGCTGTTGAGCGTGCTGCTCGTCGCCTGGCTGTTCCGAATCACCTTCTTCGTCCCGGAGGAATCGTGGCGGGAGACGGCGACCGTTCCGGGGGTTCCGGCCTCCACCGTCGTTACCGTCGTCGGGCTCTACTACCTCGCGTTGCTCGTCGTAACGGCCTGGCCGAACTCCCGGCAGGCGATGGGGGAGTTCCACGACGAAGAGCCCGGCGAGTGGAAGACCGACGAGTGAACGCGCTCACGCGAGGGAACCGCGCCGTCGGCGCGGGCTGTGAGTCACAACGCACTTCGATGGCGCCGACGAGGAGCACGTATGCCCACTTACGACCTCTCTCACCCGATCGAGTCCGAGATGCCCGTCTACCCCGGCACCGACCCGGTAGCGCTCGAGCCGACGGCGACCGTCGCCGCCGACGGTTACCGGACGACGCGGCTCTCCCTCGACTCCCACACCGGCACCCACCTCGACGCGCCTGCTCACATGGTCGCCGAGGGGCGTACCCTCGAGGAGTATCCGCCGGAGACGTTCCGGTTTACGGCGCTGGTCGCCGACGTGCGACCGCTCGAGGCGCGCGAGAGGATTACGGCGCGGGACCTGCTCGAGGCCGTCGACGAGTCCGCTCTGACGGCTGTCGACCTCCTGGTCGTCAGGACAGGGTGGGACGCCCACTGGGGAGACGACCGGTATCTCGACCATCCGTTTCCGACGTCTCGGGCGGCCGAGTTGCTGTGTGAGTGGCGCTGTCACCTGGGCGTCGACCTGCTGAACGTCGATCCGACGCCGACGGAGAACGCGGCGCCCGACGAACCCGACGACTACCCGGTTCACCAAACCCTGTTCGCTGACGACCGCCTCGTCCTCGAGAACCTGTGCGGGCTCGATCGCCTCCCGACCGACACACCGTTCGAGGTTCACGCGTACCCGCTTCCGATCCGCGACGCCGACGGCGCGCCGACGCGAGCGGTCGCGATCGTGTAGCCCGCGACGACCGGACGCCCGGTCGCGGACAGTCGACGGAATTTTTTGCTCGCGGCCCCGAGGATGAGTATGTCGACTGTCGGAGGGCTCGTCCTCGCCATCGTCACGCTCGGTCTCGCGGCGGCCGTCTACCACGACAGCCGCCGCGTCGGCTTTTCGCGCCCCGCGCTGTGGGCGACACTGGTGTTCGTAACCGTCGGTTTCGGCGGCGTACTCTACCTCGTCGTCGGCGCACCCGCCGCGGGCGCGCTCGTGGTCGCGCTCGCGGGGCTCGTGTTCTACGCTTTCGAGCGGGAGGACACCGTTCACGGCGACGAACCCGCCGATCCCCACGCGCTGCCGGGCTCGAGTGGGCCGGAGGACGCCGACGGCGACGAGCGCTGATAGGGTCCGCTGTACCGCTGTCCCGACGCACCAGCGAACCGCTCCGCGACTGCGCCGGAATTGGCCTGCGGAAGCCCGTCCGAGCTCCGTCACGCCTTCGCCCGCACGGGCCGACCACCGCCCATGGAACGCGCAACGTTCGGCGGCGGCGGTTTCTGGTGTATCGAGGCGGGGCTCGAGGAACTCGAGGTTGCGGGCGTCTACGACGACGAGATCGAGCCCCCTCAAAACGTTTTACGAGGCCGAAGAGTACCACAACGATTGATCTGATACTTGTGATATATTCACACTTTAAATTCTGAATAAAACTCTGGACATTTATTTGTCCTGATAGAACGTCCAGTGGTCGATACGCAGGTTCCCTTTCGGGTACATCAGCGTTGGAAGGGTGAAATAAAGCCACCCGTCGGCTACACTCGTGCTCTGGCTGTTACACACCGTTACTGACAGCGGTTCGGCAGTTCACTAAACGTCTGGGAGATGCAAAACGCGAACGTAGCAGGGGGTTGGAAATAATCTGCTAACGGTGGTGGTTCGTTAGCATCGGGGGGTAGTTACCGGGGAACGAGTGGTCACGCGAGGGAATGGGGACGGAGCCTCGTCTTCCTCGCCATCACACGTTTCTACGAGGTCGCGTGACCGGCTGTTCGTATCTCGCGGGTAAGCGATACTCGGTGACGAACGCCAGGACGTGCTATAGTCCGGCGACAGACGAACAATATCCCTCCACGGTTGTAAAACCTGTGGTGACTGTTAACTCACGTACAGTGCCAACTCTGTAGACGACTCGTGTAGTAAGAGGTGTTGCGACTAGACCCACTCACGAACGCTGAGGGGTTTCCTCTGAAACAGGTACATCAGCGGCGGTACACTCGAACTGCGCCCCACCGGAGTCGCTTTCCGTGACGGTGAACTCCCAGTCGTAGGCGTCGGCGATCTGGGTGACAAACGAGAGACCGAATCCGATCCCGTCCTCGGCGGTGGTGTAGCCGGCGTCAACGACCGCCTCATGATCTTCCGGTGGAATCCCGGGGCCGTCATCGGCAACGAAAAACCCGTCTTCGAGATCGCCGACACGAACGGTCACGTCGTCACCACCGTGATCGACGGCATTTTTGAACAGGTTTTCGAGGAGATGATGGAAGTGAACCGGATCGACACGGATCGACTGCTCGGTCTCGACGACGAGCGTCGCTGACGGGGAATCTACGTCCGCCCAGGCGTCGGTGGCCGCATCTGCGATCGCGATCAATTCGCCCGGGGTTGCCGTCTCACCCGTTCGCGCAGTCAACAGGAGGACACTGATGATCTCGTCGATCCGTTCGTGGGCATGGTCGACACGATCGAACGCTTCGTCGTCCCCCTCTGCAACCGCCCGGAGATGGAGTTGGGCGATCGACAGCGGATTTCGCAGTTCGTGTGCGAGCATTTTCGAGAACCCTTCGAGGCGGTCGTTCTGTTGTTGGAGCTGTTGTTTGTGTTGTTCTGCCTCCCGAGCGCGGGTGACTGCTTGCGCTTCGCTGACCCCGATTGCGAGGCCGATGAGGCCACCGAGTGCCATCGCCAGTGCAGCCGACCAGAGCGGCCCTTCAATGGTCGCACCCGGATCGACGATCCGCAGGGAGATGGCGACAGTCATCACGCCGACCGCGGCGAGACACCAGGCGACAATTCGTGGATACGTAGCCGGGTCAAGCCCAGTCTTCGGTAACCGGTATCCGCCGTACAACAGCGCAAGTCCCAGGAGACCGATCTGGACGAAATCGATCAGCGCTGTCGTGAACGGGGTTCCCGCAACCACGCTGAAAATCACTCGCCACGCCGCGATCACGACGAACAGTCCCCCGAGTGCGGTGATGAGGCGTGACCAGTGTACCATGACCCTCGCTATCCCCCTCTGAGTATCAGATAATAAGTCTATAGGTGGAGAGGCGGTCAGTCAGTGTGGATGCGTAACTCGTCCCCGTCGATTTGCACGTGATAGGTAGCAACCGTGAACGAGAGTGTGATCTCATCACTCGCAGTGACGAGCGTATCGAGTGCCTCCGGATCGACACAGTCGTACAGCGTCACGCCGAGGGCTGTCGGTAGGTCGGTTGCAGCCCGGTTTTCGAGTGCGGCGATTGCGTCAACAATGGCAAGACTCGGTGAGGTGCGTGTCCAGTCGTACTGACTCTGTACAGCGATTTCGGCTGGAGAAGCATCTGGCATCTATGTACTGGCCTCCGGTGTGTGCTAACTGATGGCAACACCCACGTATTTAGAGGTTGGGGGAATCGTGTGTAAATATGGATCTTCTGCTCGATAAGCCATCGATTGCGAACCGACGCACCCTCCCGTCAGAATCGCACATACTATTCAAAGAGACGGGTTTGCCATTCTCACAGGGTAGCACCTGCCAGGACTACTGTACGGCTCTCGAGCAGAACGCGGGGTGTAACATGTCTACGGGCGATTCAGTTCGGTGAGATCCCGTCGACATCCGTAAACTCGAACCGTGTCCCGCCCGTTGTGCTCTCGGTGGGGGCACACTCCGGTCTTAGCTAGTTGCGGGAGTTATCGAAATAAAGCCTCTCCGTACCCGGTGATCTTCTGTGGAACAGTCTACACCATTTCAATCCTCGAGGTTTCACTCTACGCTTCTTTCAGTTTACTCTGGAACCGCTCCCGCACTTTCTCGATCTTTGGCTGCGCGTGCATCTGGCAGTACGCATCGGTCGGATTTTTCTCAAAATAATCTTGGTGATATTCTTCGGCAGCATAGAACGTCTCTAACGGTTCTAATTCGGTCACAACGTCGTCGGTGTATTCTTCGTCAAGTGCTTCGATGTATGCTCGAGCTGTCTCTTGCTGGTCATCGCTGTGGAACAGCACGATCGAACGGTACTGGGTACCCACGTCCGGCCCCTGGCGGTTCAGTTGAGTGGGATCGTGAGTCGCGAAGAAGACTTCCAGTAACTCGTCATAACTGATGATCTCGGTATCGTATTCGACTTGGACGACTTCGGCATGTCCAGTTTCACCGCGACAGACCGCCTCGTAGGTTGGATCCTCGGTCTGGCCCCCTGCGTAGCCAGAGGTGACGCTCTCGACACCCTCGAGTTCCTTCATCGCGGCCTCAGTACACCAGAAACAACCGCCGCCGAACGTCGCATTCCGAGTTGATTCGGTCATGATTGGTTGGTAGTCTCTCGTACCGTATGTATTTGACGTGCAGAGGGGAGAATCTGTTCATACTGGTAATCGAAATTCTATAGTTGATGTTACCACTCCCCCGTTAATCGACAGAAGATACAATGTTCACACCGTGTGAAAAGTGCGAACTGTGTCTATACCCACCCGTCCATTAGCTTCGTCGAGGATGAGCGGGTTCTAGTGGTTCAGCTGCCGGTTCCGTTACCAAGTGACCGAAGGATGGATCTATTCTGGATTCTTTCTCGACGCGGCACTGTCTAGTGAGTCAGTTTGAGAAGTGAGCAGGTCGTCGAGTTGATTTGGACAAATACCCGCAGACCTGCTCAGCGAGTCCTACGACACGGATTTAGAAGAAGCTTGGGAGCGTGAGCGGACGGCGACGTTCACAAGAGCAAAGCTCTTATGCAGCCCATCAGAACGCTACGCGTTCTGAGGACGCCCGTCAGGGTGTTCGCCGTCCGACTCCACGCGACCGGGTGTTCGCTTCGGGAGACAACAACAATTCTCGCCGAGTTAGGCGTTGAACCCACTCATGGAGCGGTTTGGAACTGGTGTGTCGACTGGCTGACACCGTCCCAGATCCGCGGAGGGCGAAGCCCTCGCGGGTCGCGGTTGACGAGACCGCTATCAAAATCAACGGCGGACTGTCTTGGGTATGAGATACAATAATCCTCGACACGAAGTTGATTCTCACGCCCAGTTGTTCGGACGACACGGCACCGACCCGGCAGCTGCGTCCTGCATGAACTCCGCGAGAAACATGATTTCTCCGAGGCGGTATCTCTCGTCGATCAGTTTGGCTATCGGACTGCCCTTGCTCGGTTAGGACTGAACGGTCGGGGTGACTCTACCGACCGAAACCCCATCGAAAAGTGGTTTCACACCTTCAAAATGCGAGCCGACCATTTCCATACCTCATGGGTGGGCAGTCGGCGGAGTGCCCGCAAATTGATTGAACAAATCGTGCATTACTACAACCATCAGAGACCGCATCAATCGCTCGAAGGAACGACGCCAGCTGAGGAGGTGCTAAACTAGACAGCGCCTTGAAATTCTATTGCTTAGACACCTACTCTCGTGAAACTGCTGCTCACTCTCCGTATGTATAGAACAGGAATATCGGATATTTTGAGAAGAGTCAGTCGTCGGCGTGTGACGGCTCCCGTGTGAACGTGACCCCGTTGATTTCGATTTCATCTGGAACACGACTGGTGTCGTGGGTCCCGACCGGGGGGAGATTCACCTCTGCAGCAGGGGATGCATCGAGTTTGGTTTCGTCACCGATAGTCGTCATCTCGCCTTTTGCCTTCCGCGCATCTTGGTCGATACGCATCGAGCAGAACTCGACGCCACACATCGAGCAGAACCGCGCCTCCTTGTAGTTGTCTCCAGGAAGTGTTTGGTCGTGATATGACTGTGCGCGCTTGGAGTCAAGTGCGAGGTCGAATTGCCGACGCCAGTCAAACTCGTAGCGGGCCTCCGAAAGGGCATCATCCCAGTCACGTGCACCTGGCAGGTCGTTAGCGACGTCCGCGGCGTGAGCTGCGATTCTGTAGGCTGCAAGCCCATCTCGGACATCTTCTTCGTCGGGTAGTCCGAGGTGTTCTTTGGGTGTGACGTAACAAAGCATCGCAGCACCTGCACGTGCGGCCTCTGTCGCACCGATCGCACTCGTGATGTGGTCGTAGCCCGGGGCGATGTCGGTCACCAAGGGTCCGAGCACATAGAAGGGGGCCCCGTTACAGACCGCTTGCTGTCGTTCGACGTTGTCGGCGATCTCATCCATCGGAACGTGACCTGGTCCTTCGACCATCACCTGCACACCGTGGTCCCACGCGGTACGCGTGAGTCCGCCCAGTGTGTCGAGTTCAGCGAATTGCGCTTCGTCGCTCGCATCGGCCAAGCAGCCAGGACGGAGCCCGTCACCTAGCGAGAACGTCACATCGTGCTCCGTAAAGATGTCACAGATTTCCTCGAACTTCGTGTACAGCGGGTTCTGCATTCCGTTCTCCTCGATCCACTGGGCCAGAATGGAACCGCCACGTGAAACGATACCCGTCTTGCGCCCGTCGGTCAGCGGCAGGTGTTCCATCAACACGCCCGCATGGATGGTCATGTAGTCCACCCCCTGTTCGGCCTGCTTCTTGATGACGTCAAGCAGTAGTTCGTGAGTAAGGTCCGCAGGGCTTTCTATGTGCTTGACAGCCTCATAGATCGGTACCGTTCCAATCGGAACTGGCGAATATGCGATGTTCGCTTCGCGTATCGCATCGAGGTTCTCGCCGGTCGAGA
Source organism: Natrononativus amylolyticus (assembly GCF_024362525.1). Taxonomy (GTDB): domain Archaea; phylum Halobacteriota; class Halobacteria; order Halobacteriales; family Natrialbaceae; genus Natrononativus; species Natrononativus amylolyticus. The sequence goes on along the minus strand of NZ_CP101460.1, from coordinate 65,266 downwards.
GGTCCATCACTGTATCAGCACCGTGATGAACTGCCGTGTGTAGCTTCTGTAGTTCCTCTTGAAGATCGCTCGTCGTCTTGCTGTTTCCGATGTTTGCGTTGACCTTCGTGGCGAACTCCCGACCGATGATCATCGGGTCAAGCGACTCGTGAGCGTGATTGTTAGGAATCACTGCCTGCCCCTCAGCGACCTGCTGACGAACGAAATCGGAATCGCAGTTCTCTCGCTTTGCGACGCGTTTCATAGCGGGCGTGATTTCACCGTCTTGCGCTCGCTGGAGCTGTGTCTTCGCCATCTATAACTTGGTTGTACTACAGGGTAATATAGCTACGGGTGTGACGTCATACCTCTGACCCAACCGACTGAAACCTATATAACTAATTCGTCTGGTGGGAATAGGTACTGCATCGATCAATTCGTAGTAATCCTGTACTGATCGGTAGATCACCCGGTCGAGATCGTGGACGAGGCCCGCAAGGGCGAGTTCACGAAACTGCTTCCACCAGCGCCGTGAACGGACAAACGCCCGTACTTACGCTTGGGTAGCTCTGTTGAAACCCTCTTGCCGTCTTGCGATTTGCTGAAAAGCTAGATTCGCATCAGATCCGCGAAATCCGGTGGTAACAGTCGCTCTTCTCAATGTCAACGCTGAAGGATCTCAACAACGCTAAATAATTACTCACTTCTGGTATATCGAACTGGTCAAGAGCGGTATCAATCGCCGTTGTAAAATCGTCGAGTGGCTCAAAGATGTGGTTACTGAGGGCAGCTTGGAGCGGTCTCCAGCACTCCTCGACAGAGTTTGTCTCTGGCGGGTATGCCGGTAACGTGACGAAGTCGAGGTCGTCACGGGCCGCCAGATCCGTGACGGCCGACGCCTGAAAATACGGCGCTCAACCCAGCACAATGAGTAAATCATCTTCGAATTCGATCGATGAGCATCAGTCACGGCCTGCTCGAGCGACTCGCCAGTATCGAGTTGCTCGAGCCAGCTCTATATCGTCCGTCGCTGCACGCCGTACCACTCGACTAGTTCAGTCTGTGTGACACCGTTTTGTACGCTATTGCGGCTAAGAGCCGTTGTGTCGGCTTCTTTCCGTCCACGTTGTCGAGACATCTTGTAACTCTTCGACTGAGTTCCCGTCGAGGTAGTCCCCTGTCTGCTGCAACTCTGTGCGAGTAAATAATTCTAACGTCTACTACAGACGATCCATCAGCCCGTTGGCGCTTTGCGAAGGCACTCGACACGACTCTGCTTGACCGATAGTAACAACTAAAACTATTTGTACACCGATCGCTTCTACATCTGGCGATCATATGTGCATTAACTCTCAGTGGCTACTGTAGTCGACCCGGTCGAAATCGACGAAATCCTCCGTCTCTTTGGCGCCGAGAGGGCGTGAGTACGACGAGAGTTGCACTCACGAGGCCCTTTCCACGTTGAGGGATCGTACGAACCGGACAAAGCGTTGGTGTTTACGATCGTCGGTCGTGGTGCTGAAAACCAGTACGTGACCCCCCGCAAAGCTGTCGGCGAGAAGGCAGTTCAACTCATTCCCGCCAACAGCGAGAAGGAGCCACTGACCATCTACACCGATGGATTTCGAGGATACGAACGACTCAACGAGACGACGCATTCGCTCGCAAATACGTCGTCCAGGGTGGCGACGACTCCGCGCATGGAGATGTCCATGTCAATACCTGCGAGAGCCCCGGGTCGCTGCTGAGACCGTGGCTCTCGCTACACCGAGGCATTTCGAAGGACATACGTATTTACACAGATTCGAGGAGAAAGCCCATGACTTCCGTCGTGGGAGTAGTCACAAGCGTTCCAGCTTCGACCGGAATGACTGCGAAAGGTCGGGAGAGAAGTACTCAAACATGCTATTCAAGCTACACTGAGGGATCAACAAAGTACTACTCAAGAGCGTCCACGTACGGTGCTCTCTCGCCACTCGATACTGTCAGGACGGGGGTTATCATCTGATTCGTCGCGTGCTGCCCTTCGAGCGAAGAATTCCCGAACGAATTGGGTTTGGACAGGGGGATGTGTGACCTGGCCCAGCGACGAACCCAAACATTCGGACGGAACCAAAACATCGCGTCGAGTCAAGCCGACAACCGAGGTGACTCGATGTGGTGAATGAGCTTTGGATCAGACGTGTTAGGGCTGTCCGACGTCGCCGACGACGGTACGGCTCTGCTGGCGCATGAACTGCTGGAGATACCAGGGGCCGCCGGCAAACTTCCCGGTCGTACCGGAGAACTTCCAGCCACCAAATGGCTGGGCCTGAACCAGTGCACCAGTCGTCGCACTCTGGGATCGGTTGACATAGCACATTCCCGATTCGATACGGTCGAACCAGGTTTCAGCTTCTGATTCCTCTTCAGTGAAGAGTCCGGCACAGAGGGCGTAGTCGCTATCGTTGGCTTTTGTGAGCGCCTCATCGAGGCTCGAGACGGGGTGGATAGTAACGAACGGGAGGAAGTGCTCGTCCGTGGCGAGCTCGTGACCGTGTGAAATGTCCGCCACGACCGTGGGCTGTACGTACCTGCCGTCGGGCAGTGCAGAGTCGTCGACCGTCTCGCCACCAGTCAGCACCGTGCCGTCAGCCGCTGCCAGCTCGGTAATCTCGTTGTAGCGTTCGAGAGCACCATCGTCGATGAGGGGTGACACGACGGTGTCCTCGTCCTCCGGCCGGCCGATGGACAGCTTATTGGTTTCCTCAACCAGGCGTTCGGTGAACTCGTCGATAACGTCCGTATGGACGTAAACGCGGGACGTTGCCGAACACTTCTGCCCGCTGAACGAGAACGCACCGAACTTAACGCCCGAGACGGCTTTCGAGATGTCCGCAGAGTCGGTTACGATCACCGGGTTTTTCCCGCCGAGCTCAGCGATGACTGGTCCTCGTTTGCCCATCTCGTCGAATGTTTCCTGAATCTTGAGGCCAACCTCGCGTGAGCCGGTGAAAGCGAATCCGGCGACGTGTTCGTGCTCGATCATCGGCTGGCCGACGTCTCGTCCGCCACCAGTAACCAGGTTGACGACCCCGTCTGGGATGCCCGCTTCGGTTAGAATCTCGACGAAGAGGTGAGCCGTAAGGGGTGTGGTACTCGCCGGTTTGACCACTGCGGTGTTTCCGGTAATCAGGGCACCGGTGGTCATTCCTACGAGGATCGCAAACGGGAAGTTGAACGGGGTAACGACGCCGAATACGCCGTACGGTTGGAGGTCACTGACACAACGCTGGCCGGGCGTCGGTTCTACGGGCGCAGACGTGTAGCCCTCGTTGCGCTCGAAATCGTCGCTGTAATAGCGGAGGAAGTCGATCGCTTCATCGACTTCGGCAAGCGCTTCCGTTCGGTTCTTGCCGTTCTCGAAGCCCATTACTGCGGCGATCTCGTACTTTCGATCTTCGATCTGATCCGCCGCTTGACGGAAGATCGCCACGCGCTCGTCGAAGGGAGTATCCTTCCAGTCGTCGAACGCATCGTTAGCCGCCTCAACTGCGTCGTCGACGTGTTCTGGGCCCCCGGCGGCGAATTCGCCGATCACTCGGTCGAAATTACCTGGGTCGGTGACTGTGAACGACTCGTTCGTTTCGACGGCCTGCCCGTTAATCCACAGTGGGTGGTTCTCACCAAGGTCGTCTCCTACCGCCTCGACTGCGTTCTCGTAGTCCTCATGGAATTCGTCGAGCATTCCGTTCTGTTCATGTGTGTGAACTGTGAGTACGTTCTCAAATTGGCCAGATGTCATCACTATACAGTCTCTTGGGGCTCGGTTTAAAGATGTCGAATGCCACAACAACGGACGATCCGACTTCGCTAATGCTGGCTGCCCACCTGATCGGACTGCACACGGAATTTCACTCCGTCTGGAGTCGAATGCTCGCTCCGTTTCGTGGTGCTTGGATGGATACTTTCATTACAGTGCCCGAGATTTGAGCGGTATGGGTTCAGCACTCGACCGACGACGCAGCCGATGTCAGTCAATGCTCCAGCGACGCGGGATCGACGGGCTCGTTGTCGGCCCCGGATCGAACATGTACTACTTGACCGGGTTCATCGACGAGCCGAGTGAACGCCATCTCCTTTTCGTCGTCCCTGCCGAGGGAGATCCAACGTTCGTCGCACCGACGATGTACGATGAACAGATTCGTAACACGAGCCAAATCAAGAGCGTCCGACTCTGGGACGACGGAGGCGGGCCGGACACGGTACTCGAGGACGTTCTTGACGTGTTTGGAGCCGGTGACACGATTCTCGTCGGTGACACGCTGTGGGCGACGTTCCTCCTCGACTTGCAGTCCCGGCTTCCAGGGGTCGAATTCGAGCGTGCGAGCACAGTCGTCGGCGAACTCCGGATGCAGAAAGACGAACCGGAGCTCGAGGCACTTCGGCAGGCGGCAACGATCTCCGATCAGGTGAGTCGGGACGTTCGATCCCTCGGTGTCGATGCGATCGGGATGACCGAGGCGGAACTCGCGGCGGAGATTGACCGACGTCTCTCGGACGCTGGCACCACCGGCCCGGCGTTCGAAACCATCGTCGGCTCGGGCCCTAACGGCGCACACCCCCACCATCGGCGCAGTGACCGCGAGATTCGACCAGGCGATGCGGTCGTCCTCGACTTCGGGGCGACGGTCGATCAGTATCCCGGCGACCAGACGCGGACAGTCGTCTTCGACGGCGAGCCACCTGAACGGTTCCGATCGGTACACGAGACCGTCAACGCGGCACTCGAGGCTGGAATCGAATCGGTCGAACCGGGTGTTACCGCCAGCGTCGTCGACGCTGTGGTTCGCCAGGTCATTGAAGACGCCGGCTACGGCGAATTCTTCACCCACAGAACCGGCCACGGTGTCGGCCTGGATGTCCACGAGCAGCCCTACATCGTCGAGGGGAACGACCACACGCTCGAGCCGGGTATGGTTTTCAGCGTGGAACCCGGAATTTACCTCGATGGCGAGTTCGGCGTCCGGATCGAAGATCTCGTCGTCGTGACCGAAGACGGTTGCGAGCGCCTCAATGACTCACCGCGAACGTGGCGGGCACTCTGATTCACTGTCCTCTCGACGTCCCGGTCAAATGGCCGACCGCTGAGACCAAGGATCCTCATCCCAATACGTTGTCGACACTCGATGGATAGGCGAGTTCACCGGAGGAACGTCATTCCATAACAGATTTTTTGTTACGGAGCGTTGTTGGGATATGATCAGGCTTACATTGACCATTCGCCAGGACGATTGTCCCCTTAGCGAGGCCAGTGCAGCCCACGAAATCGCTTTCGTAACCCCGCATTGGTACTACCACCACGACAAATCCCGCCTCGAATTACGGGTACTCGCGGCGGGAGAGAACCGGAAAGCCGTCACGGCCGGGCTCGACATCGTTCAGTCACATCAAGAAACAGAGTCGTTCGAACTGCTGGCGCTACAGCGGTCGAACGCAAGGGCTCGGCTCACGTTGAAAACAACCCAGGCGATGGGAACAGTTATCAGTCACGATGGATACCTTACCGGCCCGTTCAGAAACGTTGACGGAACCGAACAGTGGGAGATCGGCTTCGACGATGCGGCGTCGGCGGAGTCGGCGCTCGATGATCTCCACGCGGACAACACACTCACTGAGTACGAGCGGACCCAGCTTGACCTGGCAACCGTCTTCGAGGGAGTTCGAGCCACCGAGGTCGGTACGGCGGTGATCGAGGCGTGTCGAACCCTGACACCGACCGAACGGAAGACGGTGCGTCATGCGATCGAGGCGGGCTACTACGATGTACCGCGATCAGCGACTCTGGAAGATCTGGCGACAGCTTTCGACGTATCCTCAGCTGCGACATCGAAGACAATTCGGCGTGCTGAGACGAAGCTACTCTCACCGGTAGGTTCAGTTCTCGACTCGGAACCCATCGAAGAAGAAAACCGCTCTCTCAAGGGGCACGTTAACCGTTGACGCGGGGTTAACCTCCTAACAAAATCAGCTATCCTCGGGCGACACGAAGGAAGCGTATGTACAGAACACGGGTCAGGCCAGTGATCACACCGTATCTGTTCGTGCTGGCCCCCCTTCTGGCAGCAGCGCTCTGGGGCGGACTCTACGTCGTGAGCAAGTGGGGATTCAATACTGTCCCGCCTCTCACGCTTGCGTTCCTCAGAATCACGGTCGGATCGATAGCCCTGTTGATAATCGTCCGCCTGAAATATCCGAATCGAACCACTTCGCGACGAGATGTTCTTGGATTTACCGCACTCGGGGTTGTCGTCGCTGTCTCGATCGTTACACAGTTCGTCGGAACCGATCTCACGACGGCGAGCCAGGGGTCGCTGATTACGGTGTTGACCCCGGTTTTCACGGTCGCGCTGGGAATCGTGGTGCTCGGAGAGCGTCTCACGGGACGACTCCTTACCGGTCTGGTTCTGGCAGCGGTTGGAACGATCATCGTCCTCTCGGGCCAGTACGATCTTACCGATCTTCGTGGTGGCGCGACAGTGGGGATAGGGATGTTGCTAATCGCGAGCGCGACGTGGGCGGTATATACTGTCTGGGGGAAGCCGCTTATCGAACGCTACTCTGCCCTCGAGACGGCCGCGTATTCGAGTGCGGTGGCAGTTCCGGTTACCGGGATTCTCGTGCCGTACGAGATCCTAACGACTGAGTTCTCACCGCATCTACTGCTAGTTACCCCATCGATTGTCGTGGCCATCCTCTATCTGGGACTCGCTGGGACAGCCGGCGCGTGGTATCTCTGGTACAAGGGAATGGAGTACGGCGACGCGAGCGTCGTCTCTGCGTTTTTCTTCGCACAGCCCGTTGTCGGGGCAGCGTTCGGGGCCGTTTTTCTCGGTGAGCAGCTGGGATCACGGTTTCTTATTGGCGGGGTCGTCATGGCTGTGGGAGTTTATCTGGTGGCAACGACCCACTCGACAGAACGTGGTTGTGACACATCCACGAGGGAGGTCGCTCCCGTACCCCGGTCAAACAACCATTGACGAATAGTCACGGATCGCTGTCATCGGTTACCGAACTCATATTCTGGTTGATGATGTGGCTGATGGATTGCTCTGGATCGCCAGTCGAAACCCGCATCGGCGCTGTTGCAGCGTGCCTACAACCTTCCGATACGCTCAACGACGGAACTGCCATCTCACGAGAGTGCGGGACCACTCGAGGCCCCGGAATCATCGGCAGCGGTGGTTCACCGAATTGGATTCGTAGAAGTTCCCCTTACTATCACAACGCATCGCGTTGGTGAATCGCCAGAGCGACCGATCGCTGGTGGCTCTGCACCTCCACCACCGAATTCGCCCGACTCACGCACACTCGAGCGTGTCGCACAGACCCTGCCACTCCAAGCCGAATCGCAGACGCTCCCTGGGATCGACGAAGTCTTTAGTAGCAATTAAAACGAAATACACAGTGATACCGATTCCTCGTGCGATCAGGCGTGTACTGACGTGGGGTGGCTCTTTTCGTACTATTTCATGTGTTAACCGATTCACTAACCCGGATGCGGTACAGTGTACCGATTCAGGCATGAGCGGCGGTGTTCAGAGTTGCTGCAGGCCGACCTGTTGTCGATTCGGTCACCGCGATAATCCCTAGTCCGTCCAATAAAATCACGGTGGCCGTTCGGGCCGTGGGACGAGTTGGGTTAAATGGGGATTTTGCCGTGGTCGTATTATCATTACTGCCGTCGTATCTGAATGCAGATCGCGTGACGAAACATCGGTTTTTGCCGTCGACCCGTGTGGTGTGTCGCTCGTCCATTCCTTTGAGTTCCTCGTACGGGAACGGTAACCTTTCCAAGGTATACAAGCGTATGTTTGTAATTGGATCGAATTAGTGACCTCGTCATTCAACGGTACACGTTCTACTGAACTCGAGTGTGGAACAGACCTGACCCCGGGTCAAGATCGGCTACCACATCTGGGTTCTGACGTTGGTTAATTGCACACGACTATGTTCCTCAGAAAGGAATGGACTCTCGTTCCAATGATTTGGGGGGTGGGGTCGAACCACATACCAGAACACGGATATCGTCGCTTGAGCCTATGCCATGACCTGACGGCGCGGGAAATCCCCCGCCAGTCGGTTGCGCTTCACATCTTCTGCGACGGTCGGTTTCCGGTGATGGCTCGGCGACCGATCGGACACGGTCAGGGTAGTTCTCACGGCTTCCAATCGCTTAGCTCAACGATTGTCTGGCTCCTAACTCGAGGTTTTATGATTCCTTACTGGCCCACAATCGTTCCCCAATGGGGAACGATAATCTCCATCGGGCGTAACCGATTCCCAACGTCACGTGGCTCGCCCGATCGGGTCCGTCACTACTACTGTGCAGATGGGGCTCTATGCATTGACGTAATCTCGTCAGCGTTGAGCTGCTCCACCGCCATAGGAATTCATCCCAGGCTATTTTCAGTTAAAGGAAAATATCGCACGGCTGCGACAGCTTATTGGATCTCCTTTCGGAAGGACTGGGGGCAATAAAATATGATTGGCCTATCCGAGTGAAACAACGACATCCGCCGCGTCAGTCGGCCCGGTGTGGAAATATTGATTACCTGCCGTGAGTGACCTTCACCATGAGCTACGGAACGCGTGAAGACTACGAGCGAGCCGAGCAATTTCTCCCGAAGAATGCCGAGTCGCTGGTGCGTAACGACGACCTCGAGATCAACTGGATCGACGACCAGGATCGATTCTGGTATCGACGAGATACTCGAGACGGGGCGACATTTATCGACGTCAACCTCGTGGACGACACGGTCGCGCCGGCGTTCGACCACGAACATGTGGCGAGTGCATTGTCGCGCACGCTGGGGACGACATACACGGCCGATGAGCTTCCCTTTGAGGAGTTCGAATACGGGGACGACGAGGCGACGATTCGCTTCACCGTCGACGGAACTCGATTCGAATGCGAGCTGTCGGCAGCGACTGGGGTCGAACCTGTGACTGCATCTTCGTCGTCCTCGTCAACGCCTTCGACGAGCATCTCTCCTGACGGTCGCTGGGCCGCGTTCATCAGGGACAACGACCTCTACGTTCGAGAGACCACCCACGGGTCGGTGCTTCGACTGACGAACGATGGCGAGGAGCGGTACAGCTATGCCACGCCACTGCGTCCCCCCACAGAGCTGCTCGATGAGGATCCGTCGAGTGACGAACGACCGATCGATGTGCAGTGGTCGCCCGATTCTCGGCGGCTGATGACGTATCGACTCGATCGTCGCAACGCCACCGAGTTGGCGCTCGTCCAATCGACCCCGGACGATCAGGTGCGCCCGAAGTGCGTTACCTACACGTACCCGCTTCCGGGAGAAGTCGGTCTCCCGGTCGCAGAGCCCATCGTATTCGACATCGAACGCCGTACCCAAACCCCCCTGGACGTCGACCCCATTCCGATCCTGTACTACGGATCGGGGCCGCTGTTCGACTGGATCGAGGACGGCGAGCACCTCACCTATTACCGGCGGTCGCGCGGGTTCTCGTCGGCCCAGTACATCGAAGCGAACGCGACGTCAGGTGCGTCCCGCGTAGTATTCGAAGACGAATCCGACACGGTCGTCGATCCTTATCTGTCCGATACACGGGCCGTCGATGACGGCGACCGGATACTCGTGACCTCCGAGCGAAGTGGCTGGAATCACCTGTACCTCGTCGACGGCGACTCGGGCGAATTCGTCTGCCAGCTCACGAGTGGCGACTGGGTGGTTCGCGAAGTGGGATACGTCGACGAAGAGCAGCAACGAGTTTATTTTGCGGCGAGCGACCGAGAGGGTGATTGTGATCCCTACCTCCGTCGCTGGTACCGGGTAAACTTCGATGGGAGTGAGTTAACCCTCTTGACCCCAGAACCAGCCGACCACTCGGTCACCATCTCGGCGTCGGGAACGTACTTCGTGGATTCGTACTCGCGAGTCGACGAACCGCCGGTCACCGTCGTGCGACGGTGCGATGATGGTGGGGTCGTCAAGCACCTCGAAACAGCCGATATCGACCAACTGGCCGACACCGGATGGACGGCGCCGACGCCGTTCACCGCGACGGCAGCGGACGGCGAAACCGACCTCTACGGCGTCATGTGGCGACCGTCGACGTTCGATCCGTCAGCCGAGTATCCGGTCGTCGAGCACGTCTACACCGGGCCCCACGACGCTCACGTACCAAAACGCTTCGACGCCTACCGATCTAACGGCCAGGCAATCGCTGAACTCGGCTTCATCGTGGTCATGATCGACGGCCGTGGAACAGGTCGTCGGTCGAAGGCGTTCCGGGATCGCTCGCATAAAAACCTGAGCCGGATCGGTCTCGAGGATCACCGAGCAGCCATCGAGCAACTGGCTGAGACGCATTCGCACATCGACGGAAGCCGAGTCGGCATCTACGGCCACTCCGCTGGTGGCTACGACGCAGCGAACGCGCTCATGCGACAGGGCGAGTTCTACGACGTCGCAGTCTCCTCCAGTGGCAACCACGATCATCGCCTCGACAAAGCTTCGTGGAACGAGCTCTGGATGGGCTACCCGCTCGACGATCACTATGAAACACAATCGAACGTCGCATTCGCCGACCGACTCGAGGGGAAGTTACTCCTCGTCCACGGCGAACTCGATCAAAACGTCCCGCCGGCTGCCACTCGTCGGCTGGTAAACGCGCTCATCGAAGCCAACAAAGATTTCGACCTGTTGATATTGCCGAACCGAACCCACGACCTCAGCGACGATCGGTACTTCCATCGCCGCCGATGGGATTACTTCGTCCGACACCTCCACGGCGTCGAGCCACCGGCCGAATACGAAATCGATACCTATCGCTGACGAGCTCCGGAGCCGTTTCGCCGGATCTGGCAGATCGATCTGACTAGCGACCATTGATCGAGGACATCGTCGTCACGTGTGTCGACCCCGTTACCGTGCCCAGTGTGCTTCCGTTGGCGATGGAGAACGAACCCGACGACGATCAGCTGACGATACACTCGTTCTGGATACAGCCGCTCGAATCGGACGTCTCCGTGATCGTCAGTGAAACAATCTCGAGGCCGACGCTACTCTCGAGCCGACTGTGTGTAGGCGCTGATCGATTCGGTCTCGAGCTCGTGGCGGAGACAGGCTGCGGGATGGCCGGCGTCAGTCGGTTCGAGGGTCGGCTCTCTCCGTTCACACGGAGTTGACAGCTCGTCGGCCAGCAGCGTGGTCGCTCCGTCTAGGTTCCCAGAAATGACGTGTTCGAGTGCCGCTTCGAGGATCGATTTGGCCTGTTGATCGGCGATCGGTTCGAGAAGTCCGAAGTCTTTGCGAATTCGCCTCCGCAATTCATCTTTGGACACCTGTTGTGGATCAGTGTACTGGTCGTTCTCCGCGACGACCTCCGCTGCGTACGTGTCCGGACTGATCCTCCCTTCAGACAGACGCTGACGCAGGTTCAGTATCCCTCGCCAGACGGATTGGTCAAAGCTGTACTCGTCGGGCTGAATCACCTCGGGACACCGTGTGTGGAAACGACAGCCACTCGGTGGCGAGGAGGGGCTCGGGACGTCGCCACTCAACTCGCCACCAAGCCCACGATCAGTCGGATCGGGGGTCGGGATCGACGCAATCAATGCCCGCGTATACGGATGCTGTGGGTCGGTGAAAATCTGATCGGTCGGCCCGATCTCGACGATTTCGCCGAGGTACATCACGGCAACCCGATCACATATCTGGCGAACGACAGACATGTCGTGGCTGATGAAGATGATGCTTTGACCAAACGACGTTTGCAACTCGTTGATGAGCGCCAGAATGTCCGATTGCACAGATACGTCGAGCGCCGATACTGGTTCGTCCGCCACGATCAGGTCAGGGTTGACCGACAGCGCTCGAGCCAGCCCGATGCGTTGTTTTTGGCCGCCGGAGAACTCGTGAGGGTACCGATCGATGTCACCGCCCGAAAGCCCCACTCGCTCGAGGAGATCTTTCACGATACTGCGTCGCCGATCGCGATCGCTCATTCCCTGTACTCGAAGCGGTTCACCGACGGATTCGCCGATACTCATTCGGGGATCAAAGCTCGAATCAGGATCCTGAAATATCATTTGCGCACGTCGACGAAATCGCTTGAGATCGTCCGAGTCGTACGAAGCGATATCGTCTCCGTCGAAATTGATTACGCCATCCGTCGGCTCTTCCAGCTGCAGCAGTGTCGTGGCGACAGTTGACTTGCCACAGCCGCTTTCGCCAACGATACCGAGCGTTTCACCCGGGTACACGTCGAAGTCGATACCATCGACGGCTCGCACGCGACCGACTTCGGTCTTGATGATACCCTCCGTGATCGGGTAGTGTTTCGTGAGGCCGCGAACCGAGACGAGGGGCGTTTCGTCAACGGTGGAGTGGTGGGATACCTGTTCCTGTTCTTGCTCGTGTTTCTGTCTGTGTCCGTTACTCTGCGTCATTGTGATCTCCTCCATTTGCCAGCGCACTCTCGTCCGTGTTGGTCGAGCCGACGGAAGCCAACACAGACTGGTCGGATCCAGTACGGTAGTGGAGACACGACACCTCGTGGTCGGTTCCGGTTGCGGATTCGAATGCGGGTTGGTCGCCGCTCCAGCACTCGTCGACGTCATACTCACACCGCACCGCGAACCGGCATCCGGGCGGTATCGCCGTCGGATCCGGTAAGGTTCCCGGGATTCCGCCGAGTGAACCCGATTCCGGGAGGCAATCGAACAACGCCCTGGTGTACGGATGGGCTGGTTCCTTGAAGATGTCCATCACGTCTCCACGTTCCATGATCTTCCCTGCGTACATCACGATGACTCTATCGGCGATTTCGGCAACGACGCCTAGATCGTGCGTAATGAAAATGATGCCGATGCCGAATTCCTCCTGAAGATCGTTCAATAGCGAGATGATCTGGGCCTGAATCGTGACGTCCAGTGCCGTCGTCGGCTCGTCGGCGATAAGCAGGTCGGGCTGACATGCGAGTGCGATGGCGATGATGACGCGTTGTTTCATCCCACCGCTGAACTCGTGGGGGTACTGTCGGAGACGTTCTACTGGTTCGGGTATGCCAACCCGGTCCAGCAAGCTAATTGCCTGTTCTCGCGCCTCCTCCTTTGAGACATCCTGATGGAGCGTAATCGCTTCCATTATCTGCCAGCCGATGGTGTACACTGGGTTGAGTGCCCCCTGCGGATTCTGGAAGATGTGACTGATGTGTCCGCCGCGAAGTTCGCGGAGTTCGGTGTCGTCCATCTCCGTCACTTCACGCCCCTTGAACCGAATCGATCCCTCAGGAATCTCGCCGGGTGGACTCGCAAATAATCTCGTAATCGATTCGCCAGTTACCGTTTTCCCGCTTCCCGATTCGCCGACGATGCAGACTGTTTCACCGGCGTTCACATCGAAAGAGACGCCGTCAACAGCGCGCACAGTCTCGTTGACGTGGAAGTGGGTGTGCAAGCTTCGCACCGAGAGGAGTGGTTCTGTCGTCATTGTTAGTGGTCTAGTCGTGGATCAAGTGCGTCTCGTAGCGCGTCACCGAGGAAGTTGAACGCCAGGATCGTCATGAACAGGAAGATCCCAGGGATAGTCGAGATCCACCAGGCGTCGTGTAAGTCGTTCCGACCGTCGGCGATCACCTGGCCCCACGAGGGGATGGTCGGATCTCCGAGTCCGAGGAACGACAACGCGGCCTCGTACAGGATTAATCCTGGAATGAGCAGCGTCGCCGCAGTGATGACGCTGTTCGAGACGTTGGGAACGAGGTGGTGGCGCATAATGTAGAACCCACTCGCCCCTGCGTTCTGTGCGGCCATGATGTATGACTCTTCGCGACGCTGGAGCGCCTCGCTCCGAACGATGCGAGCGATCCCACCCCACCCGGTGAGACCGAAGATTACGATCATCACGAACAGGCTCCCGCCGATGAGGTACACGAGCAACAAGTAGAGGAAGAACGTCGGGAACGTGATCTGGATGTCGACGTACCGCATGAGGATTTCGTCGACCGCTCCACCGAAGTAGGCCGAGGCCGTGCCGACGATCGTCGCGATGACGATGATGATCAGCGTCGAGATGAGGCCGATTTTCATACTGACTTGCATCCCGTAGATAACGCTCACCAGGATGTCTTTCCCTTCGTGTGTCGTCCCGAAGGGATGGCTCCAGGTGCCGTAGCAATTCCCGTCCGACACCGTACCGGTACAATCGAGCGGAATCGCGCTATCGACCGTCATTCCAATGGGCGGCTGATACGCGCTCATCATCTCGAGGCGGGGTGGATCCAGAAAGAGCGGACCGATCGTCCCGATCAGGAAGATGATGAATAGGTAAATCAAGCTCAGGATTGCCATCCTGTTCTGCTTGAACTGGGCCCAGTAATGGAGCGTCATTCGTTTGTTCTGATACAGTGGAATGACGACAAAGAAAAACAGTGCAAGCATCGTTGCGATAAAGAGCCAGTCGACCGGCGAAATACTGATAGAGCCGACCCCGTCGACTTCGATGAGTGGCACTCCGCTTGGGAGAACCAACCAATCGTACAAGAACGCCAGGACGAGAAGGGTGTACGTCCCGACGAGGGCGACTGTTCGCAACGGAATTCCCCCTCGTTCGCGATCGATTTCGTCCCAATCGACGTCCTCGAAGGTTTCGTGTTCCGTCGACATTATCGATCACCGAAGTCAATACGTGGATCGAGTACAGTGTACGCGATGTCCTGTACGAGATTGCCGATGATCGCGACAAACGTTGGGATGAGCACGGTCGCCATCACGACCGGCGTGTCCCGATCCATGATCGCGTTGTAACTCAACTGCCCGAGCCCTGGTATACTGAAGACGACCTCGATGAGATACGAAGCGACGAAGATAATCCCTAACAGGTCGCCGACCATGATCGTCGACAGCGGGACGGATGCGGGTCGGAAGATGTGTCTGTAGAGGATTCGACGGCCGCTTGCCCCTTTTGCCTTTGCCGTTTTCACGAAGTCAGCTCGGACGTACTCAAGCGCTTCGGCTCGTGCATACCGCATCATTGATGCGATTGCCCCAGTTGTCAACACGAAAACTGGGAGCACGAGCTGGCGGAGGTTATCTCCGCTCAGCATCGATCCGACTGTAATGTTCCCGTTCGGGTCTTTGGCCGCGTTAGCGTCGAACGTAATTGGAACCCACTCGAGGTAGACGCCAAAGAGCAACAGGAGGACGATTGCAAACCAAAAGTTTGGAATGCTCAGCCCGAAGAAGGCAAAGAAGGTTGCCGCGTAGTCCGTCCGGGTGTACTGGTTAGTCGCGGAGTAGAGCCCGATCGCCAATCCGAGGATCGTCGACAAGATTACTGCCGGGATGCCGTACATCAGCGAGTACGGATAGGCGTTCGCGACGGCCTCTGTGACCGGTTGCATTCGGGTATGCGACCAGCCCCAGTTGAAGGTGGCCATGTTTACCATGTAGTCGATGTACTGTTCGTGTACCGGGCGATCCTGTCCGCGTTGAGCTTCGATGGTTTCTCGAATCTCGTCTGGATCCTGCCCCTGCTCGACAGCCGCTGAAAACATCATATCCTGCGTATGCGTCTCCGGCGTGAGATACATCAGGAAGAACGTAATGGACAGGATGATGAACGTGGCGACGACAGCCCAGGCGACCCGTCGAGCAATATACCAGCCTAAGTATGAATTTCGCATATGTGGTCTGTGAACGTTTGCGGAACTGGTTCAGTGTGGACTATGCTTCGAACTGCCAGGTGACGCTATCCCACGTGTGCCCCCACTCTTCGATCGGTCCAGAGACCTTCGATCGGTACCCCATCGTGTCATCTCCGTAGTAGAGGAAGTTCACTGGTTGCTCGTGATTCAGATCGCTGTAAATGTCGGTCATAATGTCGAAGCGCTCGTCCTCATCGACGGTTCGAGCAGCTTCGTCCCATAGCGTTTCAATCTCGTCACTTGGCTTGTATCCGAAGCTATTGTACGGCCCCTGTTCGCTGAAGTACATCGACCCGCTTGCGGGCGTCAACGGGAACGTGTAGTAGTTCAGCCCGTACATCAGATCCCAATCGTCGGCACTCGCAGTCCCGTCGTTCGGTCCGTCGTTTTGACTCCCCGCCGACCACGGCTGTTCGCCGTCGCCCTGCCACTCGTTTTCGAGATACCTACTGACCATCGTACTCCATTCGACAAGGTTGATGTCGACATCGATCCCTGCTTCGGCGTACTCCTGCTGGATAAACTCGGCGGTCGTGCTGATTGTATCAAACCCACTGAGTGCAACGAGGTCGAGGGTTACCTGCCGGCCGTCCGGCCCGAGCAACTCTCCGTCGTCGTAGCCGTAGTCTGAAGGCAAGGCTGCCTCGAGCTCCTCCATCGCGAGATCGTAATCGTGAGAATCGCCGACGCCGAACTCCTCGATCCCGTCATCTACAAACCACTCCGACCACGACGGCTGGTACGTCTGTGCGACTTCGCCGAGTCCTCGTTCGATTTCCTCGAGGATGATTCGCTTGTTGACGATATACCCGAGGGCGCGACGAACGTCGGTGTTGTTCAACTGATCCCATCCGTTCGTCCGGTGGTTGTAGGCAAGCGGATTGACGCGAGCCGTCGGAGCCATGTTCACGTACGTGTCGTCTTCGTCGTTGATTCGGTCGACACGCGGCGGTGGAACGTACGTAGAGTGGATGCCACCGGTTCGCAACGAAGCGAGGCGAGAGCTCTCTTCGGGGATGATGTTGAACGTGTACTGCTCGAAGTACGGCGCGTTCTGCCAGCTTTCCGGCACGTCATCGGCGTCGTGCATATAGTAGTCGTCGTTCCGGGTGACGACATACTCGGATTCCCGATCCCACTGTTCGAACGTATACGGGCCGAGATTACCCGTGTACTTGAGCTCCTGGACGTCTTCGTGCTCTGTGAGTCCGTCGATGTCTCGGTCTTCGACGAAGTCCTCGATAAGGGCTTTCGGCATGATCGTTTTCCCGGACATGAAGGTGCGCCGCTCGAACGAGGGATCCACCTCCGGCAAGTGAAGGTCGAACGTATACGTTCCCGTCTTTTCGGCTTCGACACCGTCCCAGCTTCCGGCGTCGAGCGAACCGGCCCAGTTGTCCTCCCCCTGATGGATCTCGGTGATGTAGTACACCCAGTCCTCGGCGGTCATCTCACCGTATGGCTCGCTCCACTCCAGGTGATCTCTGAGTTCACAGTGATAGGTTTCCCCATCCTCGGTGTCGATGTCCATCCACAGCGGAAATACCTCGAAGTCCGATGATGAATCGAGAGCATAGCTTCCATCCATCGTCATTGCCACGTACCCTGCCGAGGTCGTATCACCAATCTGGAACGGGACGAGTGTATCCCCATCGCCGGAAGATCCAGCGATGAATACCTGTTCATCCTGCTCACCACCATTACTCGTATCGTCGTCGGCTCCACCATTCCCATCATCATCGGATCCGAAACAACCCGCAATGGCACTGGTTCCGGCGATACCGAGATACCCAAGCATCTGTCTCCGTGTTCGCACTAACTTGCCATTTGTTGGCATACTCATACGAATCGAGTGCATATACAAATACATTTGGGTTGTGGTAGAGGCAATTGGGTGGGGAATAAGTGGTGGAATCACCTCTCAGAACCGCTCACTTCCCCGTATTCGACAGCATACACCAGAGGCCACGAATGATTGCCGATTCGTAATGAGTACCCACGGAGGGGACGACCGCACAGCCAATCAAGTGCTTATTGATTGGTTCAGTGGTGACGTCACTGACTCGGTCGATGAACCCGCGTTCGTGGCCTTCCATCCCGATGTTGTGCCCGGTGTGGTGTTTGCATGTACTCGAGTAGTCCGTGTTCGTTCCCGTAGTCGTGAACTGCTTGATCGACAGCGGCGACGGGAACACCCGGCCCGGCAGTGTCGATTGCCAGCGCCTGCAACGCTTTCATATGTGCACAGTAGTGGCGGTGTTCATCGCTTGCCTCCCCGAGAAACATCGTCCGTCCGAGTTCAGTTATGTACCCTCCGACGTTCGACGATGCACCGGTGGTGATGATTCGCCGTGCTCGAGCCGTCGGTTTTCGGTGAGGCCATGGGGAACGCCTGTACCGTCCAGTGGGTGGCGCCCCCTGGAAGTAGCAACCTTTCGACGGTTCTCCTCTCCTCGAGCACGGCTCGTGCCCGTTCAGGTGGCGGTGGCCTTCCCTCTCCAGTGGTTGCGACAGCGCCGGGAAACTCACGGCTCGCCTGTTCACCAAACCGTCCTGGGGAACAGGTCCCATCTCCGTAGACGAACGCGTAGTCGCGGTCTGGGCCACCAAATCGAGTCAGGTCGTACAACATCTCGTCGAAACAGTCACCGATGTGAACGTATGCATCGGCGTCGTGTTTGTCGAGTTCCTCGTCGATCCAGTCATACACTGTCTCCAGTCGCCTTGGATGCTACATCGCCTGACGTATTTTTCCCCAATCGATCGAGAAGGAACCGAACAGCGAACCGGCGCTCTCGTCGAGTGAGGCGGCTGATGGAGTCGAAAAAGTTTAGTCCGGGTGTGCCGGTGTAGCGACTATGTCCATTGGGAAAGACGCACGACTTGAAAACATCGGGACGAATGGGCGAATGTTCAACGTTCCGATGGATCACGGCATCACAATCGGTGCAGTAACGGGTCTCAAACGTATCGAAGAGACAATCGACGCCGTCAGCCGCGGCGGTGCCGACAGCGTTCTCACACAGAAGGGGCTTGCCGAGCGCGTCCACCCCAATAAGAGCGATGCGGGGTACATTATTCACCTCAACGCGTCGACGACACTCGGTCCCGACACGAACGACAAACGCCTCACTGGAACAGTCGAGGAAGCGGTTCGACTCGGGGCGGACGGCGTCTCTCTCCACCTGAACGTCGGTTCTGACTCCGAACCACGGCAACTCGAGCAACTCGCCGGTATCACGGCCGACGCAGAACGGTTCGGCATGCCCGTGCTGGCGATGGCATACGCTCGAGGGCCCGGTGTCGATGAACACGACGCGACGAGCCTCGCTCACGCGGTTCGCCTCGCGGAGGAGGTCGGTGCCGATATTGCCAAAACGGCCTACAGTGGGAGCGAATCGAGTTACCGGGAGGTCACTGCGGCGACGAACCTCCCCGTCATTATGGCCGGCGGTTCTCCGGCATCTGACCGTGAAATGCTCGAGAACGCTCGTGGTGCACTCGATGCAGGTGCCGCCGGCGTCTCGATGGGTCGCTCTATCTTCCAGCACGACGATCCGGAGGCAATGACTCGGGCGGTCGCGAGCGTCGTCCACAAGGACGCCTCGCCCACCGAGGCGCTTGAGATCGCCGAATTGCAGGTACGCTAACTACGAGTAGCATCGTACAGCGACCTCTGTTGTAGCTGTCGAACCACCGGACTACCGGGTCATCGAAAAGCAGCCCACGCCTACCCCACGATTCGCCAGCCAACACTCGTCACTAGCGTGGCGTGTTCCTCGTTGCAAGCGATCGCGTAATCCAGCAAGCCACCAGTTGCAGAGGTGTCGGCGGTCGGAGACACGTGAGTACCGTGACTACACCGGTCCATCCTAACCGTCACTCCTCGTCTCAGAGACGTCGAGTCAGAAGAAGGATCGGTGAAATTGCCGGCCGGTTTAATCCTCTCGATCGGTCCAGAAGTCGAACCCACGTCCGGGTGCAAAAACGTCGAGCGCAACTGCGCGTTCATCGCCCGTATTTTCGACGCGATGAGACTCCCACGACTCCAGCAGCACCGAATCATGCTTCTTGAGTGTGACCTGATCACTCTCGGTGAACACCGTCAGTTCCCCTTCTAGCACAACACAGACCTGCTCGTTCTCATGGTCATGCATGGGGGACGAGTGTCCCGGTGGTTTCTCAAACCATTCAAACGTGAACTGGTTGCTCCCGGCGAGTGAGGCGCGTTTCCAGCCGTCATCAGGCTCATACGTCTCTGTGTTTTCGAAGCGTACAGGTTTCATTTGCTGTGTATAGCTCAGTCGAAGGGGGAAATGATAATTGTTTGGATTTAGGGGAACGAAAGTGGGGTTCGACTCACCTCGCTAGGCGCCGCCGCTCAAGATGGGAGCAGGTCTGAGCGCCGGGTTTCGGACAACTGCTTAGAGGTTCGATGCCCCTGCACCGCCGTCGATTGGCACCGCAACTCCGTTTATGTAACTCGAGCGGGGTGAGCTCAGGAAGGCCACGACCTCGCCGAGTTCGGTCGGTTCGCCGATCCGTTCGAGCGGGATACCGGATCCCCGCGCCTCGAGACCGTCTTCGTAGGACTCGTACTCGCCCCGGTCGACAGCCTGTTCGACGAGTTCTCGAATCCGCGATGTCTCGTGAGGGCCCGGGAGAACCGCATTCGCACGAACGTCGGGGGCGAGTTCCTTCGATAGCGTCTTCTCGAGGCCGATGACGCTCATTCGGACGGCGTTCGAGAGAACGAGCGAATCGATCGCCTCCTTCACACTCCGGGAGGTGATGGTGACGACCGTTCCGCCGTCGCCCGCGGCGAGTGGCTCGGCGGCTGCCCGGACGAGTCGAACGACGCTCATCACGAGGAGGTCAAAGGCGTGGTACCAATCATCATCGTCCAGATCGAGAAACGGGCCACTCGGCGGGCCACCAGCGCTCGTCACGAGGTGATCCAGTCGATCGAACTCCTCGAGTGTTCGGTCGACGAGCGTGTCGATGTCGTCTGGATCAGTTAGATCGCCCGGCACACTGACGACGTCACCGTCGCCGAGTTCGTCGAGTTCTGACACCGCATCGGCGAGTCGTTCCTCATCACGCCCGTTTACGACGACGTTGGCCCCCTCCCGAGCGAATACTTCCGCAGACGAGTAACCGAGACCGCTACTCGAAGCCGTTATCAGTGCGACGTGTCCATCAAGTTGAAGGCTCATACACCTGTATGGGGTTTTCGGATCCACATAATTCTTCGGTTGCCGATCAGTCTCGCACATTATGTGTTCTTTATGCTACACCGTTCGCCGATCGATGAATTCGAAGTAGATACTGAAAGTGGACCGATACAACGCGTCAGGCGTGGCGAATCGCTAGAGGTACGCTTCGAGTCGGTCAAACCCCTCTCTGGTGCGGTTAATCGAATTCGTGTAGGCGATCCGGATTCGGCCGGTTCCAGTCGATCCGAACACCGTTCCGGGAACGACCGCGACACCGGCTTCGCGAAGCAGCGACCAAGTGAACTCGACTTCGTCGTTGAACCCGTCTGGAATCGTCGGAAACACGTAGAACGCACCGTCAGGCTGCGGACACGACATTCCCGGGATGTCGTCGATTCGGTCGAGCACATACAATCGACGCTCGGCAAACGACTCGACCAGTGGTTCATGGAGATTGCTCTGTAGTGCATGCACCGCAGCCCACTGTGAGAGTGATGGGGCACACGTCGTCGTGTACTGTCGTACCCGAACGATGGGGTCGATGAGTGATTCAGGGGCACCCAGGTACCCGAGTCGCCACCCGGTCATCGAGTACGCTTTCGACGCACCGTTTACCGTCACAGTTCGGTTTCGGAGGCCGTCGTAGGTGGCGAGGCTGCGATGGGAACCCCCGCTGTAAACGATTTTTTCGTAAATCTCGTCGGAGAGAACGAGGAGGTCGTTGTCAACGGCCAGATCCCTGAGTGCCTGGGCTCGCTCGTGTGAGAGGACGCTCCCGGTCGGATTGTGGGGACTGTTGACGATGAGCAGTTTCGTCCGGTCGGTAATGGCGTCGGCCACCGATTCGATGTCGGGCTGAAAGCCGTCGTCAGGATCGAGACGATACTGAACCGGTTCACCACCCGCCAGCTTGACGTGTGCACCGTAGGTCCAACTCGGATCGGGGATGAGCACCTCGTCGCCGCTATCGACGAGCCCCATGATAGTGACGAAAACCGCCTCAGTCGCCCCGGTCGTGACGACCACCTCACCGTTCGGATCGTACTCGAGGTCGTTGTCTCGAGCGAATGTGGATGCGACCGCCTCACGCAGTTCCTGGATGCCATAGTTCGACGTATAATGGACGTGTCCCGCATCCATCGCGTCTTTTGCAGCGTCCTTGATCGGATCAGGGGTGTCGAAATCTGGCCGGCCGATCTCGAGGTGGACGATGTCGTTCCCCGCTGCTTCGAGCCTATCGCATTCCTCAAAAATTTCTCTAATGCCGGAGAACGGTATCCGATCCATTCGTATCGCCGCTGGGTTAGCTAAAGACATGGACGACCCATCGCACAGCGGGGATAAAAAGCACCCGGTCGGTGCAGCACTGGTCGCTTGCTGACGGTCGCAAGATCGACGTGCTCGCCTCCACGTGACTGCTTTCGAAAGGGGATCGTCCCCCAGTGCATCGCTCATTGGTGGCACTGCAACTAACGAGCGCTTCTGACAATACCGATTCCTATCGGAACGTATTGACGTCCGATCCTGGGAACCGTGATGAAACATGCCGAACCGACAACCAACGTCAGTGAAACGGCACTGCCGTCGGGTGGTGGGGTGCAGTGTGATCGGTCCTGAGAGTCGTCCAATTCGTCGTCACCGTCAAGGTACAACCGATCAGTCTCCGCATCGTTCAGTAACGCTTCACCCATCTCTTCGAATCTATTCTCACCCATGACGGTTTCCGTTTGGGTGCAAAATATAGATCGTTGGACGCCAGTTGATCGATCAGGATGTGAAAATGTCGACATCTACGAGCGTTATCGTTCCCTCCCAGCAGTCGATCGGAACGGACATTGTTCTGGAAACGCACGGCGTAGACGAAGACCTGTGTTGGAAAGCATTTCCTCGTCATCGTTGTGGTCGAGTTTCTGATTTCCGTTCACAACGCAGGCGGGATGATCAAAGTGAATCTCTTTGGAGTCGTAGCTTTGGCGATGTTCACCGTAGGGTTGGTTTGGCCAACCAAATCGAACATAACTAAAACCCTGCCATTCTCGGATACGTTGTCTTATCTCCAGCCGGCCATCGCCGACGCTGGTCTGTGAGCTGTTTTTGATTTAGCTTTCAGTCGCACGCGCCGGTTTAATCACGTGGACGTCGCCGTCCTCAACACGTACTGTATAGTCGTGATAGTTGAATTCGACGATAATTTTCGTATCGGTCTCTTTAGTGGCAGTCGACTGGAAGAGGGAATTCAAAGCGTCCGGATCGATGACCCCGTAAAGTGACCACCTCAACTCAAGTGGGTCGATCCCCTCCTCTTTGGCTATCTCTTGAACTACACATTGACTGACTGTTGCCGTCCCCGACATAGAATGTCATGTGCCCCCATCATACATATAGGTTCGGAGCTATCACGGGTCAATTCACTTTCTGTTCGGCCGGTATCGCTTCAACGTCGATCCCTCCTCTATCTCCCACGGAAAGAGAGATACACGCCCCACCCCTATGAGTAACAGATTCAAAATGGTGCTTGATTCACAGGAATTCTGTACCAATGTACCATCAACCACCTGCCACACAGTTGGCGTACAGCGGCAACTTGTGAAAACACCTCGATCAGTCAATCACCGTACC
The DNA here is from genome assembly GCF_024362525.1 of Natrononativus amylolyticus. Classification (GTDB taxonomy): domain Archaea; phylum Halobacteriota; class Halobacteria; order Halobacteriales; family Natrialbaceae; genus Natrononativus; species Natrononativus amylolyticus. Next base: position 41,726 of record NZ_CP101460.1, on the reverse strand, counting down.
TTCTTCAAGCGGACTTCCGCCATCGAACCGATCCTTCGAAAGCATCGACACATCGACCGAGTGTGGCTCCCCATCGGCAACGATTTCAGCAACGAGTTTTCCCGTAGCAGGTGCCTGCATAAACCCATGCCCAGAAAAACCAACCGCGTTAATGAATCCCGGAATGGATTCTTCGATAATGGGATGGTGGTCGGGTGTCACCGCGTATAATCCCGCCCACGATTGTCTGATTTCAGAATCCAGTCCAAAGTAGCCAGCGCACTCTGCTGCCTCCTCGATGACTTGCGCTGACCACTCGAGTGAAACACGTTCCGAGAACCGATCGGGATCCATTTCAGGGTCAGACTCGGAGAAATGGCCACCAGCGACGACGTTTCCGTTTCGTTCTGGGCGGAAGTGAACACTGGCGTCCGCATCGATTGTGAACGGGACGTCGTCAGAGACGGGGATCGCCGGATCAACGATGACTAGCTTTCTTCGCCGAGGTGAGATTGGGAGCGATAGTCCGGCCATTGCACCGATTTCGGCAGCCCAAGGGCCCCCTGCGTTGACGACGTAATCGGCATCGATCGCCCCGTCTGTCGTCGTGACGCCGCGCACCTGCCCGGTTCCATCGAGTTCGACGTCGGTCACCTCGACCTTCGTCCGAATTTCGGCACCGGCCTCGGTTGCCGCGATAGAGAACCCCTGTAGGCCGAGATGAGGGTCTGCAAAGCCGTCCGTCGGCGAATACGCCCCACCAACGAACTCGTCGGTGTGAAGTTCGGGACAGAGCGACGCGGCCCGTTCGGGGCTCACAAATTCGCTCGGCACGCCGAGCTCGTTCTGTTTTCGAACGTTTTCGCGGAACCGTTCGGCCGTGGTCTCCGTCCGAGCGAGGAACAGATATCCTGGACGGCGGTATTCGAGGTCTATGCCAAAGTCGGCTTCGAAGCGTTCCCAGACGTCGATACTCGCCAGTGAAAGGTTTGCGCTAACCGGAGACGAAAACTGGGCTCGAATACCTCCGTTTGCTCGGTCTGTGCTCCCCGAACCGAGCGTAGACTTCTCTAGAACTGTCACCTCGATGCCGCGTTTTCTCAGGTAGTACGCACTCGATAGTCCGATAACTCCGCCACCAACGATCACCGTATGCATGATAACCGATTGCTAGCCATCGTATATAAGAACTGGTGTCAGTATCTCCGACAACACCGCTTAGATCTGCGAAACTCTAGTCGATTCGCAATCTACCGCTATACTAGGTGTGTGGTTCAGCAAGTACTCGAGTATCTGAACCTCGTTCGTGACGATTGATTTGCGTTCCTTATAGAGGAACGAACCTGATCGACTGATACGAACTCGGCAAACTGAATTGATTTGGTGTTACACCCATCGAGGTCCCAATATCCAAGCGGGCTTAACATCTAGTTCATAAAACATCAAACTGATCTGTGATTCCTGAGAGAGGTACAATATTTATGTTCCTGCACCACCCCCCTCATCGTATGGCAACGCCACAAACCGCACCACTTCGGACGACCGAGAACACGATCCGGGTGATCGACGCGTTACGTGAGCTCAAAGGCGCAGGTGTGACCACCTTAGCTGACGAACTGGGGATGTCCAAGAGTACGGTTCACGATCATCTCTCCACACTCCGAGCGCATGATTATGTTGTGAAAAACGGCGATACTTACGATCTCGGTCTTGGCTTCTTCGAGGTTGGCGAGTACGCCCGAAAGCGTCGGAAGATCTATGAGATTGCCCGTCCAGAAGTCACGAACTTAGCAGATCAAACCGGCGAGGTCGCGAACTTGATGGTTGAAGAGCATGGACGCGGTGTCTACCTCTTTCGTGCCCATGGGGACAATGCGGTAACGCTAGACACCCACACCGGAAAACGACGTTATCTGCATAACACCGCTCTTGGGAAAGCAATTCTCGCAAACTTTCCCGAACAGCGGGTACACGAGGTTCTCGACACTCATGGCCTACCTAAAGAAACTCAGTATACGATCACCGATCGGGAGACACTGTTCGACTCGCTCGAGGAAATAAGGGAGCGAGGGGTCGCTTACTGCGGGCAAGAGCGGGTCGAGGGGCTACAGTGTGTCGCAGCACCCATCTTGAGTACGGACGACCGCGTCCTTGGGGCAATTAGCGTAGCCGGTCCGACGACCCGAATCAAGGGCGAACGGTTCAAGAAGGAAATCCCAGAACTCGTTTCACAGGCAGCCAACGTCATCGAGATTAACGTCACGTATGGATGAGCAACTATCCCCAGGTAGACTGTTCCCACCTGAGGAACGCTATCCGAGTGTTATTTTGCCGTTCGGCCCCAAAGTGTAAAACTGTTAACAGAGGCAAAATGCAGGTCGAATAATAATGGAAATATCAGCTTCATCTGTTCCCCATTGAGGAACAGAACGTTATGGTCACACTCAGAGATGGATTTACAACCATATGCTTGTAACACGTCGTGCCGTAAGTTAGGCGGTGTCCACCTAGTCATGTGAAGTGTACGATTAGTAACGTAGATTCAATAGACTTAGCAGTACCAACTAACCTTTAAAGGATAATTGGATCTGAGTAGCCGACTGAAGGCGAGTGGTACATGTTATACGAATACCGTTATTAACTTGAACCGTTGCTTGTGAATCCAGTTGTGTATTCCGCCCCCGAGACGCACTATTGGTTGTGGCCAATAGGGGACGTCGGAGTCATCCACATACCGATACATCAATGGTTTGGTTAATTGCTTCGTTGACTTCTTCTTGAGAACCGCCTTCACTCTACCCACTGGGCAATTATATCGGTGGCTGTGAACCTGCCAATCCACCAGCAATCACAAATGAATAGTGGGTGTAGTATCCATCACCCGTTGGCCCATTCAGTATTGAAAAGCATAGCAATACTGTGTGTGCGGATTAAAATACCCTGACGCTCCCAAGACGGTCAACTCTTTCGCAAAATCTCAATAGAGCGATGGGTTTTCTACTGTTTCTCCACTTGTTCCTCAGTAAGGAACTGAACAGCTTACTAGGAGAGAACGTCAACGCCTAATCAAACCGGTCTTTTGTATTGTGGGAAGGTTCTAACCATACGTAACTGCTACAAATCGAGTCCCGAATGTCACCACTGCACACCCTGCTGCGGCTGTACTTCCAGTGGAGCCCACACTTATAAGAATCCAATACGTGCTTCCACCCAAGACTGCACAACTCGCATAAAAGTCGTCGAACAAGATAAATGGAGGACGATCGAGGAGAATATCTGCAACTGCACCACCACCGCTGCGTTGATTGTTGCGATAGCGACAACACCAAAGGCTGAAACATTCGCCGCAGTCGCAACGATTGCACCAGTGGTGGCAAATGCAGCGAGGCCAATAGCATCCGAAATGAGCGTAACCGGATGGCTATCAGGAGATGTTAAGACACCACTCAAACCGATCGCTAAACTCACTCCTAGCAAACTCAAACTGATTTCGATTGGTGACAGGAGTGCGTAGCTTCGCTCATGATCATAACAGTCTAATTACAGACCTGTAGCATGAAAGTTTGTGCAACCGTAAGTTCACATACGATATGTACCGTATCTCTCAGCCAATACGGCTCATATCCTCAAAGACGATAGTCTTCCTCGTGGACCATCTCGAGCGAATATGCATCGTTCTTGTCGGTACTCGGTGGTGGTATCTCCTCCATCTGGATAATTCTGTTCGTGCCATCAGTCGAAGAGTGTTTGAGAGGCGGCCCATGTTTGGCGAACCGTCCCACCAGCTGTAGACTTGTCATTTCAGGGAACCCATTGCGCGGTCAACCCTTGTCGTACCCATCTTGGTTGAGGAGGACGGTGTCGGTAAAATCCCACGTGTTGTGGGGCGGGAAACTCGAACGGGTTGTACGCTGGTCATCGACATGTCTCGCGATCAGGTATGCATTGGTTTGCAGTTACGACAATGGTATATGTTAGAATTTTTTACTCAGTAATTGTCCCTACAGTAGTGGATTATCGTGACGAGATCTCCGTCGAGGATATGCGAAACGCCCTGGACAACGTGGACGGAGAGAAGCCGACACAACGGCTGTTCGCGGAGATTACGTAAAAATGGTGTCACACAGACTGCACTAGCCGACTGGTATGGCGTTCAGCGACCAACAATTTATAGATGGCTCATGCAACTCAACACCGACGAGTCGCTTGAACGAGCGTGATTGATGACAGAGTTCTGAGATTGAACGGGAGATATCAGAAAGTCGATTAATAAGGTTCGAAGAAACTGTCCACGGGTTTCCCGACGAGTTGGGATTAATGCACCGGTGTGAACGCCGGCGCTGGTTCAGCAATATCTTGTCGAATCGTCCGATGTCGAGTACTCGTTCCGAGTTGCCGATGGGTGCTCAAAGAAGCGGGATCGAGCAATCAAAAGCCACGCTGGACAACGCCGAATCGGAAGTCGAGAAACAAGAAACGGTCCCTGAGGAACGCAATAGAACGGCGGGAAATGGACGCCACGGTAGTGTTTATCGTTCAAACCAAGAAATCCGTTCAGGTTGAACCGCGTGCCGCGTGGTTTCCGCATGGCACTCGAATGCCTGATCAACTCTCTGGTCAATGCGACTGGACGCATCTGTTGGGAGCAATCACCGAGAACAGCGGTCGTTTTTTCTCCCGATTCGAAAAGTATGTGACTAACGAACGTACCACACACCTCATTTTAGCAGTATGAAAAGCGTGCGAAGGTGACTCGATTGGTGTCTTCGATAGAGCGCCGCACTTCCGAGTGCAGTCGTCACGGGCCGCCAGGTTCGTGACGAGCCCGACCGTGTCACGGTACCAGCGTATTCATCGGAATTCAATCCAGTTGAAGAGTGCTCGAGTACAACTCTATCGGTACTCAGCAACCGGTTCTTCGAGTCGCTTGCTACGCTGCCAACAGCAGTCGATACCGCTCATGGTCGACTCTCTATCAGCATACGAGTAATCATTTCTACTGTTTACTATGGTTTTTTATTAACTCTAGCGGTAAAGATGCACACGCCGCAAGGAACTATTCGAATCTCGATCACCTGCTCGTACGAGGTTTGGATCTCTTGAGCGGCCACGAGCGTATGTGAAACTTACCGTCGTGACAATTAGTATCGAATTGGGACCGTGAACGTCTTGTGTTGTTCAGCTGTCTCTAAGCCATAATACGGCCGTTTGCCGTCTTGGTACGCTATTTCAGCTTGTTTACTCAGACACAGCACGGCCAACGTCCCATGGACGGTGGACAGAATTTCTTCGGGTGTCTGTTTGGTCCACGAAACCGCTTAGCGATGACCCGAAATAAATCGGTTTCAAGAAGAAACCCCCTGGTGGGACCGGTAAAGATTTGTATCGAACCTTCCAATTTCATGTAGTCAGAGGATGGACATAGAACACAGCCAGGTTGTGCTCGCCGTTGAACCCGAGATCCACGATCGACTCGTCTCGCAGTTCGAATCGTTTCGGGCGGGTGTAAACGACCAATACGACATCGAGATCACTTCGTGCACCACGATCAACGGCATTGAGCCTGAGGACCTCGACTGTCTCGTGATTGGAACGGATTCAGAGCACAGTCTACTCGAGCGAATCGAAGCGGCCGCTGATCGTATCTCCACGGTTCCCATCGTCGCCATCACTTCAGAAAATGAGATCGGAACCACTGCTGCGCTGAGCGCCGGAGCGAGCGACATCGTAGTGGCCGACGGCAGCCCAGATGACTGGGGTCGATTGGCTGTGACACGGGTGCTGAACGTGCTCGAGGCGTCGCATGCGAAACGGGTAAATCGATATCACTTCTGGAAGCCGACACTCCGTTCACTCGTCGCCGACGAGGACGTTTTCATCTGTGTATTCGACACTACCCACCAACACGTCTTCGCAGCGGGTACCCAGTTCGAAACTGCACTCGACCCAGCAACGCTCGAGGGACGTAGTATCGACGAAGCTTTCACCGAGAATCCAGTGACTGCGGCACACCTCAATGCGAACTATACCGCTGCCCTGAAGGGGGAACGACGCGTTCGCGAGTTTGTCATAGGAGAAGGTACCTACATCGTCGAAACGAGACCGCTAGCTGCCACGTGGGGGCTTACATTGTTCCAACCCGCACCAGACCGATCCCTCAACCGGGAAAGATCCTTAGAGAAAATCGAGCGACTTCACACGACCGCGTCCAGACTCGAATCCGCAACTTCTCACGAGGCAATTACCGATATTACCGTCGAGTCAGCCGAAACCATTCTAGAGTTCGAAGCATGCGTCGTATGCAGGGTAGAAAACGATCTCCTCCTTCCGGTAGCTGCCTCTGCTTCGGATATCTACACCGAACCGAGACGTCTGCGTGCCGACGAAGGTATCGCAGGTCGAACATTTCAGGAGGAGATGACGTTCGTCATCGACGATATCGACCGCGAGCCCGCCGCCAAACCGACGGACGAGGCATTTCGATCCGCACTCTCCGTTCCCATCGACGGGTACGGTATCTTTCAGGTTCTCTCGGAAGAACCGACTGCGTTCACCGAAACCGACCGCGAACTTGCGGAATTGCTGACGACTCACGTGGCCCACGCGTTGAAACGTGTCAAATTCAAGGATACGATCACCCAGGAGCGTGACCGGTTTGCCGCCCTGTTTCAGAACATTCCGGACGCCGCGGTTCGCTACGAGTTCAAAGACGGTATTCCGCATATCAAAGCGGTGAACTCGGCGTTCGTCCGATTGTTTGGGTACGAGCCGAAGCATGCCATCGGCGCGTCTGCCATGGAGCTTCTGGTTCCCGAAGAGGAACGGGACGCCGCCGACAAGTTTTACGAAACAGTCACAGAAGGAGGTCGGCTAGATCGGGAAGTAGTCCGCCAGACTGTCAACGGTCGAAATCCGTTCCTGGTTCGCAGCGTCCCCGTCTCAAGTGACGACGATCGCCGGCAAGGATATTTTATCTACACAGATATTAGTGAGATGAGAAGCCGTGAACGTGAACTCCAGGGGAAAAATGAGCGGCTTGACGCCTTCGCCAGCATTGTCAGCCACGACCTCCGCAATCCGTTGAACGTTGCACAGGGATACCTCGAAATGGCAGTCGATACAGGTGATAGTAACAATTTGAAAGAAGTCGACGCGGCTCTCGATCGAATAACGCGGATGATTGACGAACTACTGGCACTCGCCCGGGAAGGTGCCCTTATCGGTGAAACCGAGCGGGTCGAGCTCGAGGCCATTGTTCGCGATGCCTGGAAGAATGTGGATACAGGCGCGGCGTCGTTGACCATCAAGAACAGCGATCACCTAACGGCTGATCCACACCGCTTACAGGAGCTCTTCGAGAACCTTATTCGCAATGCTATCGAGCACAATGATGGTACGGTTACCATTCAGGTCGGGACACTCGAGTCCGGCGGGTTCTTCGTAGCCGATAACGGGGAGGGTATTCCAGAGCACGAACGCGAACAAGTACTGGACATGGGGTTTTCAACGAATCCCGACGGCACCGGATTCGGCCTTTCCATCGTCACCGAAATTGCCGGTGCTCACGGGTGGGAAGTTTCTGTCACTCAAAGCGACTCCGGCGGTGCGCGGTTCGAAATTATGGCTGAATCCAAACTCGATGATGGGCAATAGTCTTATCCTGTTTCCTTTCATCTGTCTTTGCGATGGTTGAGGTAACACTCGTGGACACGACGATCCAGGCGGTCGACGTAACCAATAGCTCGGTTCAAGTCGACACCGTTGGATGGGATCAGCCCGCTCCAGAGAAGGGGCTACCCTACTTCGTCGATGCCACTGTCTCCGGCCGGGCGACGGAACTATTCTTCCCGCACTGTACCAATGCCGAAGTCGCCAATGCGGATGCTACCGGCGAGTTTTTCAACTATTCGACAGTCGAAAGTGACTCGGGCGAGCCCGAACTACCAACCGACTCTTACGTTCTGCGGATGGATGCAAACATCCAAATTCTCGTTCGATTCGACGAAGCCGCGACGATCACCTTCTCCGCCGAAAACGAGCTCACACTCTCGTTCGAGCACCCAACGTCGGTCACAATCGGTTTCCTAAGCCTCAGCAAGTACCCCCGACACACCGTCACCGTCCCACCGACGACTGGCGGAATCGCGACCGCACTGACGTACGCCTCGGCGTCAGTCACCGATACAGAGCCGGATCGGGCTGCACCAATGAGTCGTGGTCACCCGCCGGCGATCGAGTACGGTGCCGAATCCATCCCGGAACCGGTTGTCGCACACGCCACGCAGACGAATATCGAACTTTACGTTCCGGACGAGTTGGAGTATCTGTTTCCCACTGCACCGCTAGCGTATTACCTGGGCGCCACAGTTCACTTGACGACGGCGTCCTCCCCCTATCTCTCGGCACCCGACGTGGAACTGCACGAGGAGTTTTCCCCCCTCCCATCGTTCCAGTTCGAGGTCGGCAGGCTACTCCGCCGAGTAGTGTTATTAGATAACCTCGTTCGGTTTGACCAGTACTTCGAGATAGACTCCGTCGACGTTGAACTTCTCACGTCACTCGATTTTGATCCGGAGTGGTGTCGAACCGCTTCCCTCGCTGACCGACTCCAAACGTACCTCGACATCGATTATGAACGGATCGAGCCAGGTCTGCCGCCATGGCATTCGTTGACCGTCGTCGAACCAACCCTCGATAACGCGCAGGCACTGCCGTTCATGTTAGCCGATCTTCAGCAGATTTTCATTCCAGGCGCTACCGAAGAACGAGGAACGAACGCCATCCCACCCGGTACCGGCGTCTCAGCAGCCAATCCAAACGCAACCATCGGTGCGCCCGAGGCGCCGTTCGTCGGCTGGCTCACATCGAATCCACCAGACGGTGCATACCGGCCGATGACCGATGCCTACGTGAACAAATCCAGGTACCTCGGCCGGCCGGAAACAGAATGCCGGGTCATCCTGGTTCGTGGCCGCGACGGCGACCGCGATATCTGCGACTCGATTGCGGCCGTTTACCGCGACGAGTACGCCCTCCCAGTCGATCTCGAGGTTCATGACGACCCGTCGCGGGCAAAGATATCGAAAATACTTCGCTCAGAGATCGATCTATTTCACTACCTCGGTGATTGCGAGGATGGACTTTCGTGTGCGGACGGCCGCTTTCGACTGGCTGACCTTGAGCAGTCGAACACCAAGATTGTCTACCTGGACGGACCTGCCTCGTTAGAACTTGGTCGATCATTCGTTGAGCGAGGAAGCGTTGCCGCAATTGTCCACACCAATCGCACGCAATCAGCAGAACAGGCCGACTTTCGACAGACATTCCTTCGCCTGTTGACCGAGGGCGTTACTCTCGACCGGGGGCTACGGTATGCGACGCGCTACGGTGGTGAGAACGATGCTGCAGTGATTGGCGACGGGACGACGCTGTTGGTGCGCTCAGAAGAGATCTACATCGCCCCGGTCATTGCAGCCGAAAATGGAGATGGAACGTTCCGGGTCACAGTCCGAACTGAACTTCCGGAGATTGGGTACATGTACGTTATCCCACTCCAGTCTTCATCGTTTCAACTCTCTGGAAACGCATTCGAGATGACGGTCGACGCTGCCGGGTTTCGGGAACTCCTCGGTGATATGGACACGGTGGTCGTCCACGACGACGTGCTGTACCGGGATGACGAGCTCGCACCGTTTTATCCAATCATCTGAGTTTCCCAACAATTGAACGTGCATGATAGCATTCGTGCTCGTTTAGCGAAGGATCGAGACAGTGTCGTAGTAGATCGCGCTGGGGGGTCATGCTAATCGACGACCGTGGTTATTTTGTCTCGTTGGCTCTTGTGAATCGCAAGACTGCGCTGACTTGGTCCGGCAGAGCTAGGGAGTTGAAGCGGGAAACGGCGGAGGCTCACTGTCCAAAATCTCCCGCTTCACTGGGAAGGTAGTGACGTTAGCTAAAAGTGCTGTTGGTGGTCGAGGCGAATCCGCCGCTCCGGAGGGTGGCGGCGGATTCGCCGACTATGCCGCTGTTTCGCTACATTGTCTGCGGATTTATTTGGAGAAATCCTGCCGCGAGGCGCTCGATCTCCTGACCGAGATGCCACAAATACTGGCGGAGATTGGCCTTGATAAGGCCGATCTCCCTGATCACTCGACGCTCGTGAAGGCGTTTGACAGGATCAAGATGGCAGTCTGGCGAGTGCTGTTGCGCCTGTCGGCGTTCACAAGAGCAAGCTCTCGTGCAGCTGCGTCCCAAAATCACTCCGTGATTTTGTGGGCTACACGAGCCATCCGGTCATGCTGCGATGGGCACGACGTTTTTCGACCGCGAAAACGCCAGCAAACACTACTGCCGACGGACGAATTATCGTGTTCAGACGCTCAAAACAACCGCTCTCGTCGATACTGAGCCACAAGCTGTTCTCGACGTTCACTGCACGACCGAGAAGCGCCACGACACCCTGCTCGGCTGGCAACTCGCCCGCCGCAACGCGGGCGAGTTGCACAGCCCCGCAGCCGACAACGGCTACGATTGGCAGCTATTATGCGATAAGCGGAGGGAAGAGGGCGTGAGACCGTTGATCAAACATCATGAATTTCGCTCCCGCGCATAACGCGCGGATCGATGAGGCTCTCTACGGCCAGAGAGCGCTGTCTGAAACCGTCTTCTCGGTGAGCAAGCGTACGCACGACATCGCCGAGTGTGCGCGAAGCTGGTATCGAGAGTTCCGTGAAATCTCTTGATGTGTCGTCTACAACATCAAGCGTGCTGTGAACTAGGCAAATTCAATGCCGTATAGCGATTCACCACGGCCACGATTTCCAAAATGCAAGCAACTATTAGAGAACCAACGAGCGTACATCACACGCTCGAGTTCGCCGGTGCGATTTCCTGCCTATACGTCGACCACCAGCACCTCCTCAACGTTTCTACCCGGTCGAACTCGAGCCAGCTGACTGACCGACTGTTTCGCGACCCCCTCCCGATTCGCGGGTACTATCGCTCTTTCACCTTACCACAAGCACTTATCAGCGGCGACGCTATCCAGACGTATGACCACGACGACACGACGACGATTGCTTCACTACGGCGCACTCGCCGGAGGCCTCTCGCTGGCGGGCTGTCTGGCAAGCGAAACGGATGGCAACTCACCCGCTGGGGACGACGACTCTACCGACGGTGACGACGAAACGGACGACGGCATCGAGGCCGTCGAGACGATCCAGTACACGACCCGAACCGACCGCCCCGACTGGGACGAGGACGCGATCGGAACCTGCGCGCTCGCCGGCTCGGAAGACCGACTGGCGCACGTGACGCCGATCCACGCCGTCTCCGAGGAGCGACTCGAGGAGACCGTCGGGCCGTTCGTCCGAGAAACCGACTTCGAGAGCCAGCTCCTGTTGTTCGTCGAGTCAGGCGGGCCGAACATCTGTCACGACACCCTCGAAATCGAGGACGTGTCCCTCGAGGGCGAGGTGTTGACGGCGACGGCGACCGTCCTCGAGACCAGTGACAAGGGGGCGGAGTGTGGTCAGGCACTGTTGTATCCATCCGCACTTGCGCGTGTGACCGTCGCCGACGACGCCGAGTGGCCTGCTCGGACTGAAGTAACGATCACCGACGGATGGGACGAGACGGAAACCGTCGAGGCGGCGCTCGACATCTCCGTCGAGCCAGAAGAACTCGAGGGGTACGTTCGGCCAGATGGCGACCCCGACATCGTTCCGTCCGCACTCGAATGCGCGGACGAGGACGTCACACGCATGTCGCCGGTCGAGGACGTCACCTGGGGTGACACAGACCGATTTTCCATGCGCGTCGATCGGCTCACCGTCGATCGCGGCGAGTCGGTAGCGATCAAGATGGTCAATACTACGAACGAGTCACAGACGACCGGAAACGCACAGAAGTTCGGTCTCGAGGTCTACACCGACGCCGGATGGCAGGACGTTCGCGTCTACGACGACGACGGGTACGGGCCAGGCTACACCGACGAAGGGTACACCCATCAGCCTCACACCGGGTTCGACTGGACGCTCGAGATGGCGACTGGCGATTTCGACACTGGCCACCCGCTGCTCGAGGTCTGTCCCGACCTCCCTGCTGGACGGTACCGGTTTGTCTACTGGCCGACGGATCTGGCGGTGGCGTTCGATTTGAGCGAGTGAAAAGACGCACCGCTATTCGTCGCTCCGACTCCTCGAGCCAGCTCCCCGCCCAGCACTCGATCTCGTCAGTCACCGACTCGAGTGAGTGTCATAGGTTGTCGTAGATAGCGATCGTCGATGCATACGACCCGTATATTGACATTTGACTCTACCTTTCCTGATTTGTGCGGCGCAAGTTCTTATATACGATGACTGGGTATCGTGTTCCATGCACACTGTCATTATTGGAGGGGGGATTGTCGGACTTGCAAGTGCGTACTATCTCAAACAGCGTAACGTCGATGTCACTGTTCTTGAGAAAGGGACCCTCGGATCAGGAAGTACTGACCGAGCTAATGGCGGTATTCGAGCACAGTTCTCCTCACCTGTGAGCGCGGAGTTGTCCCTTGCGAGTATCGAAGTCTGGGAAACCTTTGATGAGGAATTCGATACGGAGATCACCTATCGACAACCCGGTTATCTCTTCCTCGCTCGAACAGATGAGACTGCGGATCGATTTCGTGAAAATGTCCGAAAGCAAAACAAAATCGGGGTCTCGAGTGAGTTCGTTACTCCCGAGCAAGCCAGCGAACTTTGCCCTGCCCTTCGAACTGAGGAATTTGTCGGCGGAACGTATTCGCCAACGGATGGATTTGCAGACCCACATCTAGGGTTGCAGGGTTTCTCGATCGCCGCAAACGATGCGGGCGTGGATATTCGAACAAAGGTCGAAGTGAAAGACGTGATCTGCGCTAACGACGGGAGCGTCTCCGGTGTTGAGACGGATCAGGGCCGAATTGACGCCGATTTCGTCGTTAACGCTACCGGTCCCTGGGCGGCACAGGTCGGAAAAATGGTGGACCTTTCGCTGCCGGTTTCGCCACGTCGACGTCAGCTCGTAATCGTTGACCCTGAAACGTCGGTTCCTGATACTGTTCCGTTTACAATTGACGCTGATGCGAGTGTTCACTTCCGCCCGGAACGTGATGGGAATGTCGTGGCTGGGGGGCATTTTACTGACTTAGACCCAGAGATGGATCCTGATGAGTATTCTAACCGCGTTTCTCTCGAATGGGCAGCGCAAGTAGTTGAAGAGGCCGCAAAGTGCGCTGATTACTTTGGCCCTCGTTCAGAGATTCGACAGTCATGGGCGGGGCTATATGCCGTCACGCCGGATCACCATCCAATCATTGAGGAGGCCATTCCTGGCTTCATCAATGCCGTTGGCTTTTCTGGTCATGGGTTTATGCAAGCACCCGCAACTGGTCAACTCGTTGCCGAGCTTATCGCTGACGGGGAAGCACATTCCATCGATATCTCTATGCTTTCGAGTGACCGGTTCGATGGTGGTAGCCCCCTCGAAGAAGGAACCGTTATCGATTGAGTATTCCGTTTCAGACTACTTCGCGATTCTCAGAACGATTGAATTGTTATCGGCGGTCGGGGAGAATACCCCGGGGCTTGACCCCGAGGATGAATCCGACAACACGGATACAAACCATTAAAAGTTGATACTGGTGACGAAGTGTTGCTTCCTGGCCCCAGCTGGACCTATTCAGCTCACGTTGAGATCGCGGGGGCAAGCCAGTCGAGTGCCAACGTAATCCAACTGAAGAGTTTCAGCCAGATGTCGGTGCTGGCAGGATATCCGACCAAGGTAGCTCCCGGCCGAAGAGTTATATGGGCTCGAGAATATCGCATGAGTGGTATGAGCTTAGAACTCGCCGGAAACGTCGCACTGACAACGGCTTCGAGTGGCGGCCTCGGTTACGCCTCTGCTGAGGTCTTCGCGCGAGAAAACGCCAACGTCGTCATCAACGGGCGCGACGAGGACGCGCTTGACGAGGCGGTCACCGATCTAGAGACACTCGGGGATGGTCGGATCGTCGGCGTTTCAGGTGATCTAACGGACCCGGACGATATTGAAACGCTCGTTGAGACGACCCTCGACGAGTTTGACCGCCTGGATCATCTCGTAACGAGCGCCGGCGGCCCGCCGAGTGGACCGTTCCTCGAACTGGATGACGAGGACTGGTACGACGCATTCGACCTGCTCGTCATGAGTGTCGTCCGACTTGTTCGCGAGGCCTCCGCCCCCCTCCGTGAAGGCGACGGCGGCACAATAGTGACGATTACCTCCCGGAGCGTCAAGGAGGCAATTGACTCGTTGGTTCTCTCGAACTCGGTTCGGATGAGCGTCGTCGGCCTCGAGAAGACGCTCTCGAAGGAACTCTCCCCCGAAGTTCGAGCAAACGCGGTGTTGCCCGGCCCCCACGAAACCTCCCGAATCCAGGAACTGGTCGAACAGGCGGTCGACCGGGGCGAGTACGACTCCTACGAAGACGGTATCGACGCCCGCGGTTCGGGAATTCCGCTCGAGCGAATCGGCAAACCGACCGAGCTTGGAGAGGTTGTTGCGTTTCTTAGCTCACCGCGCTCGAGCTACCTCAACGGGGTGGCGGTGCCGATCGACGGAGGCGCGTCCGCGTCGAACTTATAGATCTTACCGCTTGAATACTGTCTTCTGATCCTTCCTGGTCTGGAGAACCCAAACAATTATGATTTTTTACCTCGACTGAGTCATACACCGCAGATGAAACCTGTACGATTCGATAACGCAGACACGTACGAGCCGGACGAAGGATGGCGCCGAGTCTCGCTGGCGGGCAGTGACCAGTTCACCTTCGAGTGGTTCGAGAAGCCGCCTGGGCACTCCTCTCCCATGCACGATCACGAGAACGAACAGGTCTGTGTCGTCCTCGAGGGTGAAATCACGGTATTCACCGAGAACGACGACGTCCGACTCAAGCAACACGACTCCGTACTCCTCGAATCAGGAGAGCCACACCGTGTCGAAAACACCGGTGACGAGCGCGCCGTTGCGATTGACGTCTTCGCTCCTGGCCGAGGCTTCGACTTCTGGACCGACCGAACAGAGTAAGCTCAACGGCTGTCGGTCGCGAGAATCGGTTCCGGTAGCCACCCCTGTTGTCGGCTCAGTCTAACGACTCGAGTTCGGCAATTTCAAGGGCTTCTCTAGGCGAACGGTCGTCGTGAACAATACTAGAAGCAGCCCGGGCCATCGCCTCGGAGTCGGGGTGCTGGAAGATCGACCGCCCCATCGAAATGCCCGCGGCACCGGCGTCCATTGCGCCGCGGATGTTCTCGAGCATCTCCCGGTCGGTTCCCGGGGAGCCGCCGGCCATAATGACCGGAATGGCGGTCGATTCTACGACGTCCCGGTAGCTCTCGGCATCTCCGCTGTAGGCGGTTTTCGCGATGTCAGCACCGGCCTCCTCAGCGAGGCGAACTGCATGACCGAGGCTGTTCGGGTCGTGCTCGTCAATGCCGGGGCCGCGAGCGTAGGTCATCGCGAGGACTGGCATCCCATACTTGGCGGCGTCAGCGGTGAGTTCGGCAAGGTGCTCGAGCTGGCGCGGCTCGGAGTCGGAACCGACGTTCAGGTGTATTGAAACCGCGTCGGCGCCGAGGCGAACGGCCTCCTCGACGGTTCCGGTGAGGCGCTTGTCGTTGGCGTCCGGACCAAGTGTCGTTGAGGCGTTGACGTGGATGATATAGCCGGCGCCGTTCTTGTTCGGATGGACGCGCGGGGCGAGCCCTTTCTGTGTGAGGATGCTATCGGCACCGGCCCGTGTCACGGCGTCGATCGTAGACTCGATGTTTCGTAATCCGGCAACAGCGCCGATCGTAATTCCGTGATCCATCGGCACGTTGAGAATTTTTCCGTTCGTCCCGATTCGGTCGAGGCGCGCACGTTTTCCAGTGGACATACAGTTACCACGGAAGCATTCGAACTAAGCAGTTTCGACTGCGGTATTCGTTGCGCCGGTGACGAAACAACGATTACGTACCACTTGTGTAGGCTGTCGATACCTTCTTGGATGAACATATCGAAGGGAATCACGATGGAGTATCCGAGACGATTGAACACGGAGTACGAATTCATCAACGATAAACTCGCAGCTCATGACGCCGATGCGTACGTCCACGTCGGGGACTGCTTCGACGAAATGTTGTCCTATCTGTCGCGCTTTGGCGGCCCTGACCGCGACTACGCGTTCGTATACACCGACAGCACTGCCATCCTCTGTGCCCCCGATCGCTTCGGAGAACAGGCAGAACGTGAGTTTCCGGGCGACGTCGTCGACACGACGACCGCGGAGCGGCCGCCACCGACGGAACGAGCGTACACCGTTCTTGAGCGCCACGACGTCGGAAATCGTCTGCTCCTCCCTGGTAACGCGAAACACGGGACGGTTCGGGCGTTCCGAGACCTCGGCTACGATGTAGTGCTCGCCGACTCGATCCAGGAGGGGCGGATCGTCAAAACGCCGGCGGAGCGCGGACTGCTCGAGGCGATCGAAGCGGCGACTCAGCGGGGAATGGCCAGGGCGGAGACGATCCTCGCGAGGGCGACCGTCAACGGCGACGAACTCCTGTGGAAGGGAGAGGCGCTGACGACCGAACGCCTCCGGCGAGAGGTGAACGCCGAGCTCGCCCGTAACGGCCTCAGTGGGGGAAGCACCGTCATCGGCGCGGGGACCTCCTGTGCGGACTTGCACTTCACCGGCTACGACGAGATCGCGCCCGGCGAAACAGTACTGCTAGATCTCGGACCACGAGGCCCCCACGGCTACTACGGCGATCTGAGCCGAACGTTCGTACCGGGTGAAGTAGGTGAATGGGAACGGGAGGCGTACGCAGCAGTGTCGGACGCCTTCGAGGGAGCGATGGAGGTGCTCGAGGACGGTGCCGGTCAGCCTGCCAGCAACGTCCAGAACCGCGTCGCCGACGAACTCGCCGAGTACGGGTTCGAGACAGGCGACGTCGAGGTCGGCCTCTACCATGGTGTCGGCCACGGCATCGGCGCAAGCATCCACGAACGGCCGTTTCTCTCGACGGACGAAGAACTTCAGGTCGGGAACGTGATCACGGTCGAACCCGGCGTCTACGACCCCTCACGAGGAGGTGTCCGACTCGAGGACGTTGTCGAGATCACCCCGAACGGCTACGAAAACTACGTCACGTATCCGAAGGAGATCGCTCCGAGCGAACGGTCCATCTAACCGAACCATCCGGTTGTGCCGGCCGTTGTTACCAGGTGATGATGTTCCCCTCGAGTTCTCGTGGGTAGTACGTGACCATCTCTATACCCTCGTCGGTGATGACGATGGTATCCGAGTGGCGGTAGCCTGCCTCATCCGGCACGTAGATTCCTGGCTCGATGGAGTAGACGTGACCGGGTTGCATGACCTCGTCGCTTCCCCGATCGATGAACTCACGCTCGTGGGCCTCCATGCCCAGATTGTGTCCAGTATGGTGCTGGGCGTACTTCAGAACGCCCTGTTCGTCAAAGTAGTCGTGAACCGCCTGGTCGACGTGCGAGCACGGAACGCCCGGTCCACTCTCGTCGATGGCGATGGACTGAGCCTCGAGCATCAGCTCAAAGTAGTGTTCCTGTTCGTCGCTCGGCTCGCCGACGAACATGGTACGCTCGAGTTCGCTCCTGTAGCCGCCGACGTTCGACGAGGCGCCCGTCACGAGAACGTCACCCTCCTTGAGGCGGCGGTTTTCGGTGAGGCCGTGGGGCAGTGCCGTGTTCGGCCCGGAGAGGAAGCCACAGGAGGCCGGAAACCCGCCGCGGAGGTGCGACTGGTACTCGTCGCCGTAGGTGTCAAACATAGCCATAGAAGCGTCGAGACTGGCGCGTTTGGCGACCCAGAACTCGTGTTTCCCTGGTTCGGCGTATTCGGCCAGGTAGCGATGAGCCAGGTTCCCCCACTTGCCGGACTCCATCACGAGTTCGATTTCAGCAGCTGACTTTTCCTTTCGCCACTCGGTCACCCAGTCGACGGTCTTTACGTCGACGTCAGCTAAATCGGAGAGGGTAGGTCCGCTGTAGCCCCAGTAGCCGGGTGCGCCGTCCATATCGGCATAAACCGTCTCAACGTTGAGTTCTGCGAGCATGTCGTCGATCGTCTCTTCCGGAGTTCGCGAGGGATGGTGCGGATACCCGTCGCCTCCGCCGGGATAATCGTAATAGTGGTGTACGTGGTCAATGTGGCTCACAACCTCCGCACGCTCGAGTTCCAATCGTGGGGCCGCGACGTGTACGGTTTCGTCGGTAACGGTGAGACAGACCGGCCGTTCGGTCTGAAGGTGCCAGAAGCCGACGAGCCACTCGATGCTCGTCGCTGAGAAGAGACAGAGCGCATCGGCATCAGTCTCTGCGAGTTCGTCTCTGGCACGGTCGATGCGGGAATCGTATGCTGTCGACGGAAGGTATGGACGTGTCATCCACTCTCACATTGGTGAGGTAATACTTTACTGTTCGCAGTCGAATAGCCTTGACGGCGGATGGACGTACCCAATTTAAATTAGACACCCCTCCTATAACCGACGTCAACGATAAGTATAAATACCAGAATGGGTCATACCATACCATGGCATATGGTGGCAGAAACACGCTCACCCGACGAACTGTAGTTCAGACAATTGGTGCCGGTGGTGTTCTCGCATTAGCAGGTTGTATGGGGGATGAAAACGGCGAAACGGGTGACGACGATGGGAGCGGAGAGGACCCGACGGTGTTCATAGACGCGCTCGATTCTGACCCAGGAACACTCGACATTCACACAGCAGTCCGGGTCCCCGAAATGATGTGCCTCAGCCCCGTTCACGAACGGCTGTTCACAATCGATCACGACTTTGAGCCGGTCCCGCAGCTGGCGACAGAGTACGAATCCAACGACGACAACACCGAATACACGATTGCCTTCGAGGAAGGTGTCGAGTTCCACGATGGCACCGATCTTACCGCCGACGTCGCCAAATGGAACCTCGAGCGCGCCCACGAGAATTCACCGAACGCTTGGCAGTTCGGCTCGCTCGATTCGATTGAGGAGACAGGAGACCACGAACTGACGTTTCACTTCGACGAACCGCACCCCCTGTTTACTTTCTATCTCTCGAACGTGCACATGGGGTTCGCCTCGCGGGAAGCGGTTGAGGACGCGGGTGACGAGTACGGACAGGAGACTATTGTCGGGAGTGGCCCACTCGAGTTAGAAGAGTGGGCGAGGGACGAAGAGATCGTATACGTTCGTAACGACGATTATGACAGGGGCCCTGATTTCATTCGAAATCAGGGCCCGGTAAACTTCGAGGAGTATCACGTTCGAATTGTCCCGGAGCCGACGACGCTACTCAACGAAGTTACCGTCGGGGCAGCCGATGCGAGTCTGTGGGTGTCTCCGAGTGACACGGGCGACGTTGAAGACCACGACAATACCGACATTACTCGCGTCGACGACGCTCACCCACACTACCTCGTCTTGAACGTCGAAACACCGCCGACTGACGAGTTAGAGGTCAGGGAAGCGATCGCGTATGGCGTCGACAGAGATGCGATCATTACGGCGGCGGTCAACGACGAGGCGTACCCAATCTACAGCATCTCACCACACGTTGCGGTCGGTGCGATGGACGAAGAGACCGCCCGAGACGTCGGTCATGAGTACGATCCCGACGCCGCTCGCGAATTGCTCGACGACGCCGGCTGGGAGAACGACGGAGAAGGAGAGACCCGAGAGCGGGATGGCGAGCCCCTCGAGCTTTCGTTCTTCGCGTTCGAAATGGACCCCTACTCGAGCGTCGGCGAGGTCGTTCAGGACATGCTCGGTCAGATCGGCTTCGATGTCAACCTCGAAATCCTCGAGTCAGGTCTCCTCTACGATCGGGTGGAGGGACTGGAGCACAACCTCTTGACGATGGCGCTGGGCAGCGGTCACTTGGCGATCAACACGCTCGAGTCGGGCTTCCATAGCGACAACCACAACGCCGACGAGGGAGGGAATAACTTCTCGATGTGGCGTAATGAGGAGTTCGACGACCGTATCGATTCTGCGTTCATCGAACCGGATGACGACGAACAGGAAGAAGACCTCCTCAGAGCACAGGAGATCATCCTCGAGGAGGTTCCGGCCGTTCCGCTCTTGGGGTATCGAAAATTCTATTCCCACAAAAACGAGATCAGTGCGGAAGGATTCCTCGAGCACCCCTGGTGGGGTGACGTGCACCGCTATCACACTCACGTCCTCGACGTCGATCGTAGCTAAGAATGCTCGTATACGCCATCCGACGGACGCTACAGATGGTCCCGGTACTGTTCGGGGTCACGATCGTTATCTCGTCGATCGTCTACTTCGCTCCCGGTAACCCGGCCCGTCTGGCTCTCGGCGACGGTGCGAGCCCGGAAGCGGTTGCCCAACTCGAGCGAGAGATGGGGCTGGACCAGCCGGCGCACATTCGGTACGTCGATTGGATGCTCGGGGTCATGCAGGGCGACCTCGGAACGTCGATTCAGACGGGGCGGCCGGTAGCAGTCATGATTCTCGATCGGCTGGGACCGACGCTCGAACTCGCTATCGTTGCGATGGCACTCACGCTCATTATCGCATTGCCCCTCGGCGTCATCAGTGCTGTCCGCCAGTACTCCTGGGTCGACAATACATCGATGCTATTCGCGATTTTCTGGCTGTCGATGCCGTCGTTCTGGCTCGGCCTGGTACTCATCTACCTGTTCGCCGTTCGGTGGCAGTTCTTTCCGGTGTCCGGCCGTGGCGGGATAATGTTGACACTGACGTGGTGGTCGTTCATTCTGTTGCCAGCAATCGCCACGGGGACGCGTCGGGCCGGCTTACTGACGCGGCTCATGCGCTCGTCAATGCTCGAGATACTGAACGAGGACTACATCCGTACCGCTCGTGGGAAGGGAATCGGCTCGAAAGCGGTCATCTATACTCACGGAATGAAGAATGCGATGATTCCGGTTATCACGCTTATCGGCCTCCAAGTTCCGTTGATTTTCTCTGGAACGGTTATCATCGAAGTAGTGTTCTCGTGGCCGGGGATGGGCCGACTGCTTGTCGACGCCGTCCTTCAACGTGATTACCCCGTCGTACAGGGGACCATACTCGTCTACTCTGTAATCGTCCTGATCGCAAACCTCGCGGTCGACATCGCTTATAGCTATCTGGATCCGCGGATCGACTACGACTAAACGCCCCGTTTTTACGCTTTCCTCGACAGGTGTTCACAAGCCTCGTCTGTCGGTGGTCTATCTCGCCGCCATTCCTAGCTTTAAGAGGGTTGTATTCGAGTATCATACCATGTCGTTAGTTAGCGTACCGACAGCTGAGTTCGATCGACGCATCGATACCGTCCGAGAGCAGATCAGTGAGGCGGACGTCGACGCACTCTGTCTCTTTTCACCGATTGGGATCGAGTGGTTGAGCGGTTTTCACCACCTCCAAACCGAACGGCCGGTCTGCCTCGCCGTTACCGACGAGGAGGTCGCAATTACGGTTCCCCGACTCGAACTCGAGCGTGCGGATTCCGACGAATTCCCCGTTTTGGAGTCCACCTACGTCTACTATGATTACCCCGGCAGCACGACGGACGAGTCCACGTACTACCGTCACCCCTCGGATACGCCCGAGGAGAAAATCGCAGAGATGATCGACGATCTCGGCATCTCGACAGCGGCGGCTGACATGGACGGTGCGCCCGGTTTCTGGGGGTACTCGGGGCCGGCGCTAAGCGAGTTTGCTGGAATCGACGTCGAGACGGTCGAGTGGATCGAGGAACTACGCACAGCGAAATCCGATGTCGAGATGGAGTTAATGCGCGAGTCGGCTAAGTGGGGGAACCTGGCTCATCGCTACCTGGCCGACTATGCGGAACCTGGAAAGCACGAACTATGGGTCGCCAAACGCGCCAGCCTCGACGCTTCCATGGCTATGCTAAACACCCTTGGTCCGCGGTACGATTCCCACCTTCGCGGTGGGTTCCCGGCGTCCTGTGGCTTCCTCTCCGGGCCGAACACGGCACTACCCCACGGTCTCACCGAAAACCGCCGCCTCGAACACGGAGACATCATCATCACCGGCGCCTCGTCGAACGTCGGCGGCTACAAGAGCGAACTCGAGCGTACCATGTTTATCGGCGAAGCGAGCGACGAGCATCGCCACTACTTCGAGCAGATGAAGACCCTCCAAACGCTAGCAATTGACACTGCGGGTCCTGGCGTGCCCGTTTCGAAGGTTGATCAGGCGGTTCACGACTACTGTAAGGAGCAGGGGCTGCTCGAGTACACCCAGCATCATACGGGCCACAACATGGGAATGGAGGGCCACGAGCGAGGGTTCATCGACCGTGGAAGCGACGAAGTCATGCAGCCTGGTCACGCCTACACATTCGAACCCGCGCTGTTCATCCCGGACGTCGCCGGCTACCGCCACTCCGATACCGTTCTCATTACGGAATCCGGTACAGAGGAGATTACCTACTATCCGAAAGACCTCGAGAGCAACATCATTAATTATTGACGCCCGGCGCACCTGTTGATATGCTGCCGAACACAACCGGTCACACACGTGGTAGCAAGGTTTCACTCCCACGAGACTATACGGATCGAGAGTACTGCCTTTGTAGGGACGACTCCCTCACGGGTGTAGGAAAGGGATAAGACGTAGTCGACAGATATGAACATATGACGTTTTCAATCGTTGGACGGGACCCGTCGGAACGAACTGTTGGTGTTGCGATCGCTTCGGTGTTTCCCGCCGTCGGAGCGGTCTGTCCGTATGTCGGTGATGGTGTCGCGCTGTCAACGCAGTCGTGGGACTCGGGTCGTTCGTACGGCATTCCAATTTTGGACATCGTTGAGCACGATATCTCGCTTCCCACAGCCTGCGAAACGCTGTTGGCCGACCGTGAGGGTGCCGAGGGGACCCAGCTCCATGGGGTCGAACTGGACGGCGAGTCATTTGTCTACACAGGTGAACGGTCGATGCCGTGGGCAGGTCACGCAACTGGCACCGATCATACCGTTGCGGGCAATCTCCTCGTGGGTGAAGCAGTCGTCGACGCGATGAGTCGAACATTTGAACGAACGGACGGGCCGCTCGAGGAGCGACTGCTGTCGGCACTTGAGGCGGGTGAGGAGGCTGGTGGGGACAAACGCGGCGACAATCTAAGCGCGGCGCTACTCGTCCGCGGTCCGGAGCCGAAACTACACCGGAATCTCCGTGTCGACGACCCAGGTAAGCCGATCGCAGGCCTCCGGCGTGCCTACCGGACTGCTCTCGAGACACAGGCTGAACATGATAGCTCTATGAACGAAGAATGGGGCGAGGATCCGCCGGCGTCGATCGATCGATTCGAGATCAAGTACTGATTTGTTCCTACTATCAACAGACGAGGAGTTCGTTCCGTCGCACAGAGGTATTGATTACGATAGGGCTTGCTCTGTCCGCCGAATTCGATTGTCGTTTGCGAAAATTATATACCGCGTCAAGATGAGGGTTGATACAGAATGGCACATTCGGGGGAGGTTGATACTGGGCACGAGTCTAGTGGTCTCGTAGACTCTGACCGTTGGAACGACCAGTACATCATCCTCAGACGACTCGCCCAGAGCAAGCTCGCGATCGCTGGCTTCCTGTACGTACTGTTGTTTACTGTCGTCGCCATCGTCGCCCCACTTGTCGCGCCGCACGACCCGATGACCCAGAACTATGAGGTCATCAACCAGGCGCCTTCACTCGAGTATCCGTTCGGTACCGACAACTACGGCCGTGATGTATTCTCACGGGTGATCTACGGAACGCGATATGCGCTCTTCCTTGGGGTAGTGATTGTCGGCATTCAGTCGATCATTGGCGTTGGCCTCGGCCTTATCGCCGGCTACTATGAAGGGTACGTTGAGGCGGTCATCATGCGGATCGTTGACGTCAGTCTTTCTATCCCGGGAATCGTGCTCGCGCTCGCGATTGCGGGGATGCTCGGTGGCGGTCTCACGCCGCTCATTATCGCGATCAGTCTCGTTGGCTGGCGCGGTTTCACCCGGATCGTCCGCGGCGACGTTAAAAGCGTCACTGAGGAGGATTATATCGAGGCAGCTCGGTCGTCAGGCGTCCCTGACCGCTGGATTATCCTCCGCCATATCCTTCCTAACGTGTCCTCGAGCATCATCGTTTACGCCACGCTCACCATGCCGACGGTTATTTTGTGGTCCGCTGCGCTGTCGTTCCTCGGAATGGGTGTTCATCCGCCGACGCCCGAGTGGGGAGCGTTGATTGCTGATGGTCGCGGTGACCTCCAGTCTGCGTGGTGGATCTCGACGTTCCCCGGCCTTGCGATTATGGCGACGATCATCGCGTTCAACGCAATCGGTGACGGACTCCGAGACGCACTCGACCCCAAACAGGCACGATAAAATGGCACTACTAGAGATCGACGACCTTCACGTCCGTTTCGACACCGAACAGGGAACTGTCCACGCGTTAAACGGCGTCTCGTTCGAGGTTGAGCACGACGAGGTCCTTGGCGTGATCGGTGAATCGGGGTGTGGGAAAAGCGTCACTATGCTCTCGGTTATGGGATTACTCCAGTCCCCGCCCGCAAAGATCGTCTCAGGGGAGATCCGGTTTGACGGTACCGATCTGCTCTCACTTTCCGAATCCGAATTGAACGGGATTCGGGGCAGTCGGATCAACATGATCTACCAAGATCCAATGACGTCGCTCAATCCGGCGTTGACGATCGGCAAACAGGTGACCGAGCCGCTGCTGGCACACACTGACTGCTCAAAGGCTGAAGCCCGCGAGCAAGCTCGAGAGACGCTCGAGTCATGCGGGCTTCCTGATTCGCAGCGACTTCTTGATGAGTATCCCCACGAGCTCTCTGGTGGGATGCGCCAACGTGTGATGATCGCGATGGCACTCGTGACCGAACCAGAACTGCTCATCGCCGATGAGCCGACGACCGCCCTCGACGTAACGATCCAGGCGCAAATCCTCCGGTTATTCCGGGAACTTCGATCGGAGTTCGACACTAGCATTATCTTCATTACACACGATTTGCCGGTGGTCAGCGAACTGGCCGACCGCCTGGCGGTAATGTACGCCGGAACAGTCGCCGAAACCTGCGACATTGACGACTTCTTCGATAATCCATTGCACCCATACACTCGCCAATTGTGGAAGAGCGTGCCTAAGATCGACTCTCAAGCGGATCGACTCGCAGTCATCGAGGGGACCGTACCGAGTCTTCGAGAACCGCTCTCGGGTTGTCCGTTCGCCTCTCGCTGCGAACAGTACCATGGAGACCCCTGCAATGAAGTCGTTCCGGAACTCGAAACGGTCGAGGGAACCGAGGATCACCGCGTAAGCTGCCACCTATACACCGATACGAGTGCCACCTCACCGCCGTGGGAAGTCCACGGCGATGATTTCCAGCACCAACTCGAAACCGAAGCCTCGAGCAACGTCGAACTGTAAACCATGTCCGGCACATACCACACACAGGCAAGCCGTCCCAACGCCGATGATGCACTCGTTGATGTCCGTGACCTGAAAAAGTATTATCCCGTTAAAGGCGGTGTCCTCAACCGGCAGGTCGGGAATGTCAAAGCGGTTGATGGTGCGAGCCTCCGGATTCGTGAAGGAGAAACACTCGGTTTGGTTGGCGAATCGGGTTGTGGAAAATCGACACTTGGCCGGTCCATTCTCAGATTGATAGAACCAACGGACGGCTCGGTCTTCTTTGACGGTGAGGATATCACTGCTGTCTCGAAGGACCGTTTACGCGAACTTCGACGCGAGATGCAGATCGTCTTTCAGGACGCCGCCTCGAGCCTCAACCCGCGTATGCGGGTGAACGACATCATTGAGGAGCCCATGAAGTGGCTTACCGATCACTCCAAGGACGAGCGAGAGGACCGCGCCCGAACGCTCATCCAAGACGTGGGCCTCACTAACGATCATCTCCACCGGGCACCCCACGAGTTCAGTGGCGGTCAGCAACAGCGGATTTCGATCGCTCGCGCGCTGAGCGTAAATCCTCGTTTTATTGTCTGTGACGAGCCGACAAGCGCCCTCGACGTCTCTGTACAAGCGAAGATCCTCAATCTGCTTGACGACCTACAAGAGGAATACAATCTGACCTATCTCGTGATCAATCACGACATGAGCGTCGTTAAACACATTTGCGATCGAGTGGCGGTGATGTATCTTGGGAAAATCGTTGAGGTCGCGCCCACCCAGGAACTTTTCAACGATCCTAAACACCCATACACGCAAGCGCTACTCTCATCGGTCCCGCGGGCATCGAAGGGGACCCTGGACAATCAGATCGTTCTTGAAGGGAACCCACCCAGTCCCGAGAACCCACCCTCTGGTTGCCGGTTCCACACCAGATGCCAGGAGTATATTGGGCCGGTCTGTGAAGAGGACATTCCCGAACTCCGCCGTCGTGAGGACGACCGACTGTGCGCCTGTCACCTATACGATTAGCACGCTGAGTGTGTTGGAAAGGTCACTGGTCAGTAATACTAGACTGCAGTATCTGCGACATTAACTATCTAAATTCGCTAATCAACAACCCGATTTAAGAGCAGTGGCGATATGGACTATACTGTGAATATTCGTATTCGAAGTTTAATCTCGTCAATGTCCTACTTGATTAACTCCACCGACGGTGTTTTATATGAGTATCAGAGTATGGCTCGTGAGGGGAGAGGGGGATCAACGCAGTTTTGCGGCCGGTTCGTGATGCACTGAGCAATTCGTTATTCGCAGCGCGTCTGCCTCCAGCAACTAGTGAGTTGCAACCGCCATTCACACCATTATATTCATTCGCACTTTGTGTTGATCTCAATAACGCTTGCTGCTTGTGTGACCACCTCTGGGATCTCGTTTCTGAACCCCTCACCTGTAATTCTGGCTGTCGGGCCAGCCGCACTGATGGCCCCGAGGGCTTGGTCGTCAGCGTTTAATACAGGTGCGTCGACGCATTGTAACCCCTCAACACGTTCTTGACCACAATATGCGATTCCACGGCTGCGAACTTCAGCTAGTGCTTCGAAAAGGGCGTCTGTATCTGTGACCGGCTCTGGTGAGTCGTAGACGGCGGCGACCTTCGGTAAGAAACCACGTTGCTCGAGACCTCACACTGGGAGAATTTGGCTGTAACATCGAGGGGGTCGGCAGTGACGAAGCAGATGGACGCTCTCACAATACCCTCAAAACACTAGAACACGGAGCTGTATGGCGATTTATCAGAGCCAAACAGAGAACAAAGTGCTACCACCGGTGCGCTGGTTCAAGTTCAGCCTTTGGGTGGATGGAAGTTTTCTGGGATGACAGGTCAGTTCGCAGGTGGGCCCTGGTATCTGCAGCAATTCATGCGCCAGCAGAGTCGGACCATAGTCAGAAACGTTGGACGACCATAAAAACAGTAGTATTATTCACACACCGTTTTAGCTTTCTTCAACCATTCTGAGGAACTCGTCAAATCCTCCGATTGCGTTATCCACCTCCTCTTCCATTGTCTCCACAGTTCCCGTCCACAACTCTTCTGCCTCCTCCATATCTCCGTACTCAAGAATATTTCCGGTTTCTTCGGCCCATTCTTGAGGTTCTTCAGCACTAACCGCTTGCTCAACGGCTTCAGAAATGACTTGTCGCTCTTCTTCTGGGGTTCCAGCTGGTGCAAGTTGCGTCAACCAGTGCTCTTGAAGCCATGCAAGACTATCACCATAATTGGTTATTTCATCGATATCCGGCCACGTGGTAGTAAGATCGAGGTCAGTAAGGTTCACCAGAACAATTGCTTCACCTGAATCCTCCGCAGAAAGCGCTGATGTGTTAGTTGCCGTCCCTGCTGCGACTTCACCAGATATTACAGCCTCTTGCATTGGACCTCCGCCGTCATATGGGACCAGTGTGTCATATTCTAGTCCGTACTCCTCTCTGAGGAGTAAAGCTGTTAGATGACTATCGCTCCCTGCTCCATGGTTTCCGAACCCGCTAATTTCTCCGTCTTCATAGGCGTCTCTGAGGCTGCCAAAGTCCTCAATACCAGCCTCCTCGGCCTGGTCTCTGTTCACAATAATCGTGTGACCAAAACCCCCTATGTAGCTTATCGGTTCGAAATCTTCCTCGATATGCCAGTCGTCAACCTCGGCCGCGCGCCACGTGAAGTGCGCTCCAGCACTGTTGATTGTACCGAAGGTGTATCCGTCTGGATCTTGCATAGCCAGCCATTCGGAACCAACTAAGCTTCCAGCACCTTCGCGGTTGTCAATCTGTATCGATTGTCCGATTGCATCTTCGAGGGGTGGGGCGATTTGTCGCGCGTAAGTGTCAGTACCACCTCCCTCTCCCCATGGTATCATCCAAGTTAGTTGAGAATCAGGGAAGTCTATATCGCTATCATCTGCGTTTTCATCATCACTATCATCTGTCTCGCTATCATCTGCCTCCGGTTCGTCCCCATTCTCTGACCCAAGACATCCCGCGAGCCCTAATGCACCGACAATGCCGACACTACTATTTCGAACGAATTTACGCCTTTGCATGATGTCATCACACTGTGTGGCAGTGTATAACAATTTTCATGGCCGAATCTTATAATGGTTGTGGTCGTTTCTAGTGACTACCATACAAGAGCAGGTTCCATACCGGATGAATCTAGATGGAATAACTCGAGGAAGTACCTCACCCAATCGGTGCTGTCTAGCTGGGAGCTTGAGGAACGAGCAGGTGATGGCGAGAAGTAACCATGCAAATGGCCGACCTGCTCGGAGAACTTAGACGTGGATTGGGAGAACGAGCGTACCCCGGACGCCCATGTGGACGTCCGGGATACGTCTGCATTCAACGGGATTGTAAGGACGATCTAAACCTACAGCTACTGGTGACCCCTCCTCCCCCCTTGTTCCCGGGTAAGGAACGGCTGCAATCCATATCTGAGGTTGGACGTCCCCTCCAAACCAGCTGTGTCCTAGTTCTCTTACGCACATATGCGTGTAATGCCATGGTTCAGTTCTTAGTAAATCAATGGATAAAAATTTATACTAATTGCCAGCGGAACCCCAAGTCAGCGTTTGTACTCTGAGTATACCGTTTGAGTTCCGCACTCAGGAACCCGTCATTCCTATCTACTATCCACAGGTTAGTAGGGTAGCCTCTCTTCATTTCCCGCAATCCAGTGGACACGACTTGACGGAATCGCCCTGTACTATAACTCACTAGACTATGTTGGACATACCGTTGCAAGAATCTTCCCTCCAAATATGGGACTGAAGTCATAATTTCGGTATACCGACGTGGGAGTGCGGCAAACCACCTGTGAACCCAAGCTTTAAAATTTGTAGCTTCTATGAGGATAAACGCTGGAAATGAAACCTGTACACTTCGAGGGGGCGAAGACGTACGAACCGGACGAGGGATGGCGCCGAGTTTCCCTGGCGGGCAGTGAGCAGTTTACGTTTGAGTGGTTCGAGAAACCGCCTGGACACAGCTCACCGATGCACGAACACGAGAACGAACAGGTCTGCGTCGTTCTCGAAGGCGAGCTGACCGTCTACACCGAGGCCGACGAAGTTCACCTCAAAGAACTCGGTTCGGTGCTGTTAGAAGCCTGGGAATCACACCGAGTCGAAAATACGGGTGACGAGCGAGCGGTCGCGATCGACGTCTTCGCCCCCGGCCGAGGCTTCGACTTCTGGACTGACCGAACCGATTGAGTGTAATTATTTGGCTTTGTTGATATCCCTTGTCGTCGACATTAGGAAGAGTGACTTTTACACCGAATTTCACGGATCTGATGCGAAGCGATAGTAGCCGTCAGAATTTATTACTCAGTCACTGTAGGCCTTTGCAATGGACCATCTTGACGAAATCTCAGTCGATGATCTACAGAATGCACTCGGCAACGCAGAAGGAAAGAAGCCGACACACCGGCTGCTAGCCGCGATCGCGTACAAAAACGGCGTTCCACAGATTGAACTTGCCGGGTGGTGCGGGGTTGAACGGAAAACGATCTATAGTTGCCTCACGCGACTCGACACAGACGAGTCGCGTGAGCAGACCGTGACTAATGTCAGCTGCCCGAGAGAGGACGAAAACTCTCAGAGACAGAGCAAGAGCAGTTCGACGTAGCTGTTCACGACTCGCCCGAGGAAGTTGGGTTCGACGCGCCGGTGCGGACGCCGGCGCTCGTTCTGCAGTATCTCGACGAGACGTACGATGTCGAATGCTCGATCCCGAGTTGTCGACGGTTGCTCTAAGAAACGGGATTGAGCTATCAAAAACCACACCGTACAGCCGTTGAATCCGATGCTGACGAGCAAGAAACGTTCCGCGGTGAGTTCAAAAAACGGCGGGAAATGGACGCTACAGTAGTCTGTATCGATCACACCAAGAAATGCGTGCAAGTCGAGCCGTGTGCCGCGTGGAAACCACGCGGTACACGGCCAGCCGTCGAACGCTCTGGGCAACGCGACTGGACGCGTCTGCTGGGCGCGATCGCCGAAGACGGTGATCCCTTTTTCTCCAGGTTCGAAGCGTACGTCACCGCCGAACACGCAAACATTTCGTTCTCCCATTGTGCAAAGAATTCGGAGATGACTTGATCGTCACGCTGGATGGAGCACCGTATTTCCAGGCGTCACGTTAGCGGCGTACTCGCCGGAACTCGATCCAGTCGAGGAGTGCTGGAGACAGTTGCAATCAGCACTGAGCAACCGGTTGTTCGACTCGCTTGCTGAGCTGACAACAGCGATCGACGCCGCTCTTGACCAGATCTCGACTCCAAGTGTGAGTAACTATTTCTAATATCTACTACAGAAGAAAAACGACTCCAGTGTTACTAGTTGCCAGGGCTACGCCAAGGTGTGCCGGTGAATGTCAGCACCGTTGCCCGTTCCGACTGCAATTAGCTCATCGTTGTACACGGTGAACGCTGAGAGTCTCGATGCTTCACTGATCGGCTCATGGATGATTTCGTCGCCAGATACTGCATCGAGGACGTAGAATTCGTCGTCTTGGGCAAAGATGAGGGAGTCGTCGGTCGCGGCTGGGCCAGGGTTGTGGAAGTCTAGCAACTCGATCCGCCACTCATCTTCACCGATCATGAGGTCGTACGCAACGACCCCCCGAGTCATGGGGCCAAACACATACTCCGAGTTCGCAGTGAAGTACTCGAAGTCGTGAGACGTGTCCGTTTCCAGTCCCAGCGGAACGACGGGGCGCTCGAGTCATATACTCCGAGGAAGTCCGGGTTCTGCGCGCGATTACCGACTTCTCGTACGACGAGTTGATCGCCAATGAGTCCCGATTCGTCAATGTGAATTCCGTCTGCGGTTTCCTGACACAACCATTCTTCGGCGTCTAAGTCGTGAGTCTACAACCCTTCAAGGATTTCAACAGAGCCGACGGACGTCCACAGTACGATGCACGCCGCGCCGAAGATCGACAAGGTTCGCGAGCACTTCGCCGAGAAGATCGCGAGTGGAGACTGAATCGGCGGACCTCGAGTGGACGGGAACCGTTTTCCGCTGATGATGGCCGGGCTGCCGCGACCGCGCCGGGTTTCGGCGGCGGCCCGTGTACGAGGTACCTATGGCGTCGGTGTTCTCCGCCAACGGTGCATTCGCGCTCCTCCGTGTTTTTCTACTTCCACGGGTTGGGGACGCTCACGGAGTAGTAACTCGGCGGACGTGGACGTCCGTGGCGGCCGAAGAGGCCCTCGGGAGGAGCGTTCCGGACGACGGTCGTCGCGACGAGAACGCGAGGCACGCCTCTAGCCCCGGAATCCGTCGACGGAACCACTCGCCAGGGAAGATTCCGGGGCCAGCTAGGGCGACCACAACCGCAGTGAAAAGCGTTTGCGTCCCGTCGGTGGCGCAGGCGTGCGATTCGCTCGACGACTCGAGCGGCCACCACAGTTATTACCACCAGTTGCGAACGTGGGCACCGAAATGGCCGTCATAGAGGCACGGGGACTCGAGAAGTCCTACGGCTCCGTCGACGCACTCTGCGGGATGACTCTCTCGATTTCACGCGGGGAACTGTTCGGATTTCTCGGCCCGAACGGGGCCGGGAAGACGACGACGATCCGCACTCTGACCGGCCAGCTCGAGCCCGACGCCGGAACCGCGACCGTTCTCGGGACCGACCCGGCCGACGACCCGATCGAAACCCGTCGCAGGGTGGGCATCTTACCGGAACAGCAGTCGCCGCCGAGCTTTCTCACGCCGCGGGAGTTCTTCGCGTTCGTCGGCGACGTCCGGAACCTCGACGCCGACGCCGTCGCCGAGCGAACCGACCTGTGGGCCGACCGGCTGGCGTTCCGCGAGAAGCTCGACACCCTCCACACGGACCTCTCGCGGGGCCAGCAACAGAAGGTGATGATCGCACAGGCGTTCTTCCACGAACCCGCGGCGGTGTTCATCGACGAACCGCTCGCGAACCTCGATCCGCTCGTCCAGGAGCAGGTCAAACGCTTCCTCCGCGGGTACGCCGCGGCCGGCAACGCGGTCTTCGTTTCGACGCACAACATCGACGTCGCCGAGGAGATTTGCACGCGCGTCGGCATCGTCTCCGAGGGACGACTCGTCGCCGAGCGGTCGCTGCCGACCGACGACTCGCTTCTCGAGGTCTTCCTCGAGCGCGTCGACGGAACCGAACCGCCCACAGAGGAGTCGCCGCTGGTCGCATGAATGCGCGCCAGCACTGGTCGACGTTCGCGCTCCTCTTTCGCGAGGAGTGGCGGCTGCACACCCGCCTGTTCGGCGGCTGGCGCTTCGCGCTCTTTCCCGTCCTCGTCGCCGGACTGGCCGTCGCCGGCGCGTACGCGCTGACCCGAACGGGGACCGCGAGCGAGAGCGTCGTCGCCGGTTTACACCTCTTTGCCCTCGGATTCGGCCTCTACAGCGGCACCGCCGGCTTCGCGGGCTCGGACATGCTCGAGAACGTCTTCGGTCGGCTGACGCTGCTCCTCTCGAGTGCGACCACGCTGCCGCTCTCGCGGCGACGACTCCTCGGGCTCTTCTTGCTGAAGGACGCGCTGTTCTACGCGGTCGTCTTCGTACTTCCGATGGCGCTGTCGGTTCTGGGGCTCGAGGGTCCGAACGCGACGCCGGGAGCCGTCGTCTCGCTGTGGCTCTCGCTGTGTCTCGCCTTCGCGGCGGGGATGGCGGTCACCGTCGGGCTGATCGCGCTTCGGACCCGCGGCGCGCCCGGCTGGTCGCTCGTCGCCGGGACTGGATCGCTCGCCGTCGGTGCGTGGTGGCTCGTGGGACCGGACCGGCTGCTCGAGGCGTTTCCGTACGTCGGATCGCTCCGCACGGGCGTCGCAGTCGCCGGCGCGACCGCCGCGCTCGCCGCGGTCGCGCTCGCCGTGTACGACCCGAGCTTCGGACGGCCGACCCGGGCGGCGGGCGACCGGTTCGTCGGACTCGAGGGGCGGCTGCCGGGCGCGAACAGCGGTCTCGTCGCCAAGACGCTGCTCGATCTTACCCGCTCGTCCGGCGGCGTCTGGAAGCCGCTGGTCTCGGTCGTCATCCTCCTCGCGCTCGTCGCGTTTCTCGTCGGCGTCGTCGCGGGGATCACGGGTCTCGAGCCGTCACCCGGCGTCTTCTTCGGCGGCGTGTTGGGACTGAGCGCCTTCACGACGTACAACTGGCTCACCCAGTTCGACGCCGTCGAGGAGTACCTCGCCTACCCCGTCTCCGTCGACGCGGTGTTCCGGGCGAAGCGAACCGCGTTCGTCCTCGTCGGCGCGCCGGCCGTCGCCGTCCCGTACCTCGCCGCGGTGGGCTGGTACGGGGCGACCGCCCTCGATGCGGCCGTCGGCGCGCTCTTGCTGGGTGGCTACGGGCTGTACTACTACGGGCTGACGGTCTACATCGCCGGCTTCGATCCGAACGAGTTCCTGTTCGACGCCGTCCGATTCGCGGCGTTCACCGTCGGCGTCGCGGTCGCCCTCGTCCCGGCGCTCGTCGTCGGGTTCGCCGTCGTCCCGCTCACCGGTCCCGTCGCGTTCGCGCTCGCGTGCTCGGCGGGAGTCTTCGGCTCGATTGGCCTCGCGCTCTCGAGTCGCGCCGGCCGCAGGTGGACGAGTCGGTACCGGGACGGTACGGCACAGTGACGGCCGCGCCGTCGCTCACCGGCCGCGCCAATGGAACCCGGCAGCTGCAGGGCCCACCGAGAACCGGTTCGGGGGTATATCGCCTCCCATGAAAGTCGTCTACAAACCGGGGAACGCGTACGAGGAGATCAACTGCTACGACTTTCGGGAGTTCGAACACGGCGTCGTGTTGCGAAACGAGGACGGGTACAACATCGGCTACGTCCCCCACGAGATTCTGAGTCACATCGAGCCACACGAGGAGGAGGCCG
The DNA here is from genome assembly GCF_024362525.1 of Natrononativus amylolyticus. Classification (GTDB taxonomy): domain Archaea; phylum Halobacteriota; class Halobacteria; order Halobacteriales; family Natrialbaceae; genus Natrononativus; species Natrononativus amylolyticus. The sequence continues at coordinate 7,324 of NZ_CP101460.1, read as the reverse complement.
TCTCCTTCGAGAGCGACGCGGACGACGAGTGAGACGCTCGCGTCGATAACTCGGTACAGCAGGCCGTACGAAAAACCGACAGGCCGAAGGCCGCCCCCGGCGAGGGTCACTCAACTCGGATGACCAGAACCCTCCTCGTCGCCGGGACCGCGAGCCACGTCGGCAAGTCGACGGTTGCGGCCGGGCTCTGTCGCCACCTCGCCGACCGCGGGGTTTCGGTCGCGCCGTTCAAGGCTCAGAACATGAGCAACAACGCCCGCGTCGTCCTGCGGCCGACCGCCGACGGCGGTCCCGGAGACGGGGCAGAAACCGACCGCTGGGGCGAAATCGGCGTCTCCCAGTTCGTCCAGTGTCGGGCCGCCCGCATCACGCCGACGACCGACTGCAACCCCGTCCTCCTGAAACCGCGAGGCGACGGCGAGAGCCAGCTCGTCCTCCAGGGACGGGCCGTCGATCACTTCGCCGCCGGCGAGTATCGTGACCATCACTGGAAACGGGCTCGAGCCGCCGCCGAGTCGTCGTTTCGACGCCTGGCGGAAACCCACGACGTGATCGTTGCAGAGGGCGCGGGCGGCGTCGCCGAGATCAACCTCCGCGATCGGGACCTGGCGAACGTCGAGACGCCGCGACTTGCGGCCGAAGCCGCGAGCGAGCGACGAGAATCGGGCGGGCGGGCGGTCGACATCCTGCTCGTCGTCGACATCGAACGCGGCGGCGCGTTCGCCAGCCTCTACGGAGCCATCGAGTTGCTCCCCGACGACCTCCGCGAGCGCGTGATCGGCGCCGTCATCACGAAGTTCCGGGGCGATCCGGCGGTTCTCGAGCCCGGAATCGAGGAGATCGAATCCCGAACCGGCGTCCCCGTTCTCGGCGTGCTGCCCTTCAGCGACCCCGGCCTGCCCGAGGAGGATAGCGCGGGGTTGCCAGCGGTGGATTCGTACGAGGTTCGCGGGCGAGCGAATGGCGTCGACGCAGAGCGAACGGTGACGATCGCCGTCCCGCGACTGCCGCGAATCTCGAACGCGACGGACCTCGAGGCGCTCGCCGCCGCTTCCGGCGTTCGGGTCGCGTACCTTCCGCTCGAGGGAGCCGATTCGACGGCCCGTCTCGAACGAGCCGACGCCGTCGTCCTCCCCGGCACGAAAAACACCGTCGACGACCTCCTCGCGCTTCGGGAGGCGGGGATCGACGCGGCCCTCGAGCGGTTTTCCGGTCCGATCGTCGGCCTCTGTGGCGGCTACCAGCTCCTCGGGGAGCGACTCGAGAACGCGGATCGGGAGGGAACCGGCGAGCGAGCGTCCGTCGAGGGACTCGGACTGCTTCCGGTCGAAACCCGCTTCGAACGCGAGAAGCGCCTCGAGCGGACTACCGTCCCCGTCGACGGGTCCGAATCGCGGGTGCTCGCCGGCGCGACGGGAACCGCGTCGGGCTACGAGATCCACGCGGGACGGACCAGCGCGCTCGAGGCGGTGGGACGGCCCCTGGGGGAGACGAGCGCCGCCCGCGGGAGCGTCTTCGGGACGTACCTTCACGGCGTCTTCGACAACCGAAACGTTCGGGAGGCGTTCCTCGCGGCGGTGTACCGCCGTGCGGACCGCCGGCGACCCGACACCGAGTACGACGCGAGCGGATCGTCGGCGTACGACCGAGCCGCCGCGCTCGTTCGCGACCACGTCGATCTCGAGGCGCTGGGTCCGCCGTTCGTCGCGGAAACTGCCGGCGAATCGAGCCGCCCGTGATGCATGGTAACACAGTTATGGCGGCTGCGAGCGTACGTCTGTACTAACGATGCGAACGGCACGATTTCCCAGCGTTCGAACGCCCCGAACGTTCTACGACGTTTTCGGGATCGCGGTGCTCACGGTCGCGGTCCTCGCAGCGATTGCGACGGTCCGCGGTGGCGCCCTCACCGGCGTCGAGGTCGCCGCGGTGCTGGCCGCCGTGGCGCTCTGGACGGCCTGGGCGGTCCAGCGCGTTCTCGAGCGGGCGGCCGACGACGAACGCTGGTCGCCGTAGCCGCCCGCGCCGCCCGCGCCGGCCCCGCTCAGTCGACGTCGACCCGGCTCCCGTACCCCGGTTCGCCGGTGATCTCGCCGTCGTCGTAGACGACCTCGCCGCGGACGACGGTACTCACCGCCTTTCCGGTGAACGTCTCGCCTTCGAACGGCGTCACGCGGGTTTTCGAGTGAAGCTCGTTTCGGTCCGTGAGCGTCCACTCGCGGTCGGGGTCGACGATCGCGAAGTCGGCGTCGGTGCCGATCCGGAGCGATCCCTTCTGCGGGTACATCCCCCAGATCTGGGCGGGCCGCGTGGCGTGGTGGTACACCCACTCCTCGAGGGAGAGTTTTCCCTGGTCGACGAACGTGAGCATGACCGGCACCTCGGTCTCGAGGCCGACGAACCCCGAGATGGCCTCCCAGGTGTTCCCGAACGGATCGTCGACCTTCTTCTCCTCGTCGGTGTGGGGCGCGTGATCGGTGGCGATCGAGTCGATCGCGCCGTCCTCGAGTGCCTTCCACAGCCGCGCTTGCTCCCGTTCGTCGCGAATCGGCGGCTGGATGCGAGCGACGTTTCCCTTCTCGGTCAGCACGTCCTCGGTGAACCAGAGGTAGTGTGGCGTCGTCTCGGCGGTAACGTCGACGCCGCGGGCTTTGCCGCGACCGACCGCCTCCGCGCCGGAGCCCGAGGAGACGTGGTACATGTGGATCTTCGCGCCCGTTTCCTCGGCGAACGTGATCATCCGCTCGATCGCCTCGCGCTCGGCGATGACGGGCCGCGAGTGGGCGTGATCGATGGGGCGATTCTGTCCGGCCTCGCGGAACTGTCGCTCGTAGTAGTCGATGATCTCCCCGTTTTCCTCGTGGAACCCGAGGCGTTTACCGGTCTTCCGGATCGCGTTCATCGCCTCGAGAATCTCGCCGTCGGTCGGCGGCGGGACGTCCCCGACGGTCGAGCCGAGGAAGATCTTGTAGCCGAGCGCGCCCGCCTCGTCGAGCGCCGGAATCCGCTCTCTGTTCTCGCTCGTAACGACGACGAAGCTCTGAAAGTCGACGTACGCGCTCGCCTCGCCGCGGTCGAACTTCACCGCGAGGCGTTCCGGCCGGTCGATCACCGGCTCCGTGTTGGGCATACCGACGACGGTCGTCACGCCGCCCGCGGCGGCCGCCCGCGTCGCGGTCTCCCAGTCTTCCTTGTACTCGAGGCCGGGTTCGCGGTTGTGAATGTGGGCGTCGACGATCCCCGGCACCAGCACGTTGCCCGCGCCGTCGAGCGTGCGGTCGGCGTCGGGAAGCCGGTCGCTCCGGCCGACGGCGACGATCGTCCCGTCCTCGACGGCGATACCCGAATCGGGCGTCCGTCCCTCGGTCGTCACGACGGTACAATTCTTCACGACGAGGTCGACAGCCATTGCCGGACGTACCGAACAGGCGCGGATATAGCTTGTGTTGGCCCGCCGATGAGCGCCACCTCGAGCGGCGGCCACGGGCGGCCGGCAAGCGGTAAGGACGGAATACGCGTCGGTATGAATCGGATACTAAACCCGTCCGGGGTGGTCCCGGTAGGCGATGGAGACGCCACCGCTCGCCGACCGAACCGTGCTCGTGACCGGCGGTGCGGGCTTCGTCGGCAGCCACCTTGTCGACGCGCTCGCCCCACACAACGAGGTTCGCGTCCTCGACAACCTCACGACCGGCAGCCGGTCGCACGTCCACGACGACGCCCGGCTGATCGAGGGGAACGTCCGCGACCCGATCGCGCTCCAGCGCGCCTGCGACGGCGTCGACGTCGTCTTCCACGAGGCGGCGGTCGTGAGCGTCACCCGCAGCGTCGATCGCCCGCGGGAGACGAACCGGACGAACCTCGAAGCCAGTCTGTTGCTCCTCGAGCAGGCACGCCAAGAGGACGCCCGGGTCGTGCTGGCCTCGAGCGCCGCGGTCTACGGCGATCCGACCGACGTCCCGGTCTCCGAGACCGCGCGGACGGAGCCGACGTCCCCGTACGGCGTCCAGAAGCTCGCCCTCGACCAGTACGCGCGGGTGTACGCGTCGCTCTACGGCCTCGAGACGGTCGCACTGCGGTACTTCAACGTTTACGGGCCGCGCCAGCAGGGCCCCTACAGCGGCGTGATCTCGGCGTTCCTCGAACAGGCCCAAGCTGGGGAGCCGATCACGGTCGAGGGCGACGGCGAACAGACCCGCGACTTCGTCCACGTCGAGGACGTCGTCCGGGCGAACCTCGCCGCCGCGACGACCGACCGGACCGGCGAAGCGTACAACGTCGGCACCGGTTCACAGACCAGCGTCCTCGAACTGGCCGAGACGGTCAAGAGCGCCGTCGACACCGACGCACCGATCGTCCACCGGCCGCCCCGGCAGGGCGACATCCGCCACAGCCGCGCGGACGTGTCGAAAGCGCGCAGTCGGCTCGAGTTCGAGGCGCGGATCGACCTCGAGGCGGGAATCCAGGACCTCGCCGAGCGAACCGCCGCCCCGGAACGTCCCCGAAAGGCGACCGATCGAGGAGAGCGAACGACAAGCTGACGAACACATGCGAAATCGGATAGGACGGCGCAGGTGACGACGATGGGTACTGTCAGATTGGGAGGTGTCGGATAGAGAGAGCGTCAGGCGGCGTTCGATGTAGGTCGGCGATAACTAACGGTTCATCGAGAGTACGGCCGATCCATGGCACTCATCGACACCCTCGTCGTGTTCATCGTGAGCCTGCTCATCGGCGCGCTCGGCATCTACGTCGGCGCGCGGGTCATCGTCGACACGGACGACTACACGTACGCGATTATCACGGCACTGCTCGGGGCGATCGTTTGGGGCGTAGTCGGCTTCTTCTTCGGGTGGATTCCGCTGTTGGGACCGCTGCTCGTTCTGATCGCCTATCTCGCGGTCGTCAACGCGCGGTACCCCGGCGGCTGGGTCCAGGCCGCGGCGATCACGATCATCGCCTGGCTGTCGGTGCTCATCGTCCTCTACGTCCTCGCGGTACTGGGAGTAACCGGCTTCGAAGCGGTCGGCGTGCCGGGAACCTGACGAACAAACTTCGACGGTCCCCGTAGCTACGTGAGAACGGGACTTCGGCCGTCCGTCGCGACAGCCTCGACATCCATCCGATCCGGAATCACAATCCCACCTGACGTACAGATAAATCAATAACAATAAATGACTTATAAAAAATACTTTGTGGTGGGGCGTCGTCGGTACGTGACAACCGTGAACAGCCAAAAACCGACTGACAGGTACTTTCCTCCGACATGAGAGTGGAATCCCGAGTCCCGGTATTTACCCGCGACACATCTATCAGTTTCGAGACTGTTTTGGCGGCGCTCCCGGTGTATCCGCTCGAGACGGGAGCGCACCTCGCGGCCCTGTTCGGTATCGTCGTCCTGGCGGTGCTCGGGGCCGGGCTGGTGCTTCGAAACCGACTCGAGACGACCGACACGACCGAACCGGAGGTCCAGCCGTCCCGCGGGGACGTGATGACCGACCGCGAACGGGTTCGGGAACTGGTCACCGAAAACGGCGGGCGGATGAAGCAGTCGGCGATCGTCGACTCCGTCGACTGGTCGAAAGCGAAGGTAAGCCGGCTGCTCACGGACCTCGAGGAGGACGACGAGATCACGAAGCTCCGCCTCGGCCGCGAGAACCTCGTCTGTCTGCGCGGCCACGAGCCGCCCGCCTCGCGGTCTTCCGAACAGCCGCCTCGAGAGTGACTGTCACGCAACCGCGCTTTTCATCGCGTGAACGGACCGATAGTGACTGTCCGCCCAGCGGGCATTGTTCGATTTCCCGATGGAAAGGTTGGGCCGGTTTATGCGCCACACTGCCGATTCCAGCACGCCTTCAGGGCACACTATGAACGCACGCAATCTGGTAGCCGTCGTGGTCGTGGCGCTGTTGCTCGTGGGTTCGGCGGTGGCGATCGGGGCAGCGGGAGCCCTGTCAGCCGTCGACGAAGACGAGACCGACACGAACGACCGAGACGACACCGACGCAGACGAAACGGAACCGACCGATACCGACGAGTACGACGACGGATACGACGAGGAGCCGACGGAGGAACCACCGGACGATGAGGAACCGATAGAACTCGACGAGATGCACGAAGATCGACCGGTCTTCGTCGTCGTCGAGGACCTGACGGTCGAGCAGCTCACCGTCGAGAACGTCTACGTCCTCGTTATCGACGATGATGTCGACGTGGCGGACCTCGAGGAGATGATGGACCGGATGAAAGAGGAGCCGGTTGAGGAGGAGCCGGTCGACGACGAACCGGTCGATGAGGAACCAGTCGATGAAGAACCAGTCGATGAAGAACCAGTCGATGAAGAACCAGTCGACGAAGAACCAGTCGACGAAGAACCAGTCGACGATGAGCCGGTTGAGGAGGAACCAGCCGATGATGAGCCGGTCGAGGAGGAGCCTGCTGACGACGAGCCGGTCGACGATGAGCCGGTCGATGACGAACCCGTTGATGAAGAGCCGGTTGAGGAGGAACCGGCGGAGTCGTTCACGGTCGATAGCCTCGAGGCGCCCGAGACCGCAACGATCGGCGAGACGATCACGGTCACGGCCTCTGTCACTAACCCGTCGAGCGAACAGGCGACGCAGGACGTCGAGTTCCGACTCGAGGGTGACCTCGTCGAGTCACAGGAGGTAACGCTCGAGGGTGACGAAACCGACGACGTCGTCTTCGAGGTCGACACGACCGGACTCGAGGCGGGCGAGTTCGTCCACATGGTCCTGACCGACGAGTTCGGCCAAGTTGCCTTCATCGAGCTCACTGAGGAGACGGCGGACGATGACGAGGTGGACGAGAACGACGTCGAAGACGATGCGGAGGTCGACGACACCGACGAGAACGGTGTCGACGACACGAACGAAACCGACGATACGGACGACGCAACCGAGGACGCAGACAACGAAACCGACGACAACGACGCGCCGTTGCTCGGCTTCGGTGGTCACGTCTGATCCGATAACCGCTTGCTGCGAGAGCGGACAGCACCTCTTTTTTACCGTTCACTCGCTCGTCAGGGCCACCTGCGCGAGACGGGCACCGGTGGTGCGGTTAGCTCAACAGGTGATAGAGGCTACTCGCGGCGACGGCCAGCAGCACGAACACGCTCGCCAGTACCGGGTCGAGCGCCGCGAGGACGGGGACGTCCAGGCCCGCGAGCGCGATGAGAGCGAGGCCGAGCACGCAGAGCGCGAAGTGGGTGAGGAGGACCCGCGAGTGGCTGCCGGTATCGCCGTCGACGTACTCGACGACCCGGTCGAAGTGCGGCCCCGGCTCGATCGTCTTCGCGTCG